>CAZJUD010000103.1:0-4398 GCA_964549125.1 uncultured Caldimicrobium sp. | reverse complement strand
TTAGCTTCCCAGCTAAGTTTAGCTCCTGAACCCGCCACTGAAAGCTTGGGTCGTTAAAGGCACCAAAGTCAACAGGGCTTGAGATGATTTCAAAACTTAATTTCCCTGGTCCACGAAACTTATCCCGGACAAAGAGCCTTCCATCCTTGATGTAAGCCTCAACCGTAAAGCTAAAGGTTCTTTCTATCTCGTTTAAAAAATCTTTTATAGTCTCACTCCCCGTAGTGATTGTGAAACTACCAGTGATGACATTCCCAAAGTGGTCTGTTCCGCTAAAGGTGATTGTACCAGTAGTTATGCCGAGGTCTCCGAAGGTGTCGGACTCATAGATTGGTCGTCCAAGCGATGGATGATAGACGGTCTTACTACCGGAAACATACTCAAAGTTGTAGCTATCTGAAAGCTGTTCAAGAAGCTTTAGCCAGCCTCCAAGCTCACCGCTTGGCACCTCTTTACTGGTTAAGGGAAGTTTTTCCCCATTTGAGCCTACCCAGTAGACAGTTGTCCCAGAGATCTCAAGCTTCCAGTTGTAGGCAAGGTTGACAAGATTATAACCTTTGCCAAGGATAATGTTGTATGCACCTTCTTTAGTCTCAAAATACTGAATTTGAGCGTATTGGGAGAGCTCACCCACCAACTTTTCCCTCAGGTCTCTTAAGTCGTTTGCCGTCTTTCCTCCTGCTTCAAGAGCCGTTATCTGATGATTTAAGTCGGCTATGGCTGAAGATAGCCTGTTTATCTCGTCGACGACGCTCTTTAGCTTGAGACCGATTTGGTTTTCAAGGTCCCTCATCCCCTCAAACTTAGACTTTAAGGCTTCAGCGATAAGCTTACCTGTCTCAACAACCTGGGTTCTTGCCGAAAGATTTTCCGGGTAGTTTGCTAAATTTTGCCAGGCGGTATAAAAATCCCTGATGACCTTTGCTAAACCTGTATCCTGAGACTCGTTGAAGAGGGATTCAAGGATGGTTAAGCCTTGAGACTGAGCGCTAACCATGCCGTAGAGCGTTCGTTTAAGGTTTATGTTTCTCTCAAGGAATTCATCAAAGTAGCGCATAATCTTTTCTATCTTTACACCAGAACCAATAGGACCTACAGGGGATGGGCTTGGCGGATAGGTGGTTTCAACGACCTTTTGGCGGGAAAAATCTGGGTTGTTCACGTTGGCCACATTATGGCTTATCACTTGGGTTGCCGTCTGAAAGGAAAGAAGGGCGTTCTTGGCTATGTTTAAGGCTCCAGATAGACCTGCCATGCTTTAAGCCCTCTTGCTTAAAACCTTAGGCGAGCTTTCTTTAGCCTTAACCGGACCATGTTGATAGGTCTCCCCCTCAACGAAGAATTTTTGCAAAAAACGGTAAGCTTCTTCAACGAAAGAAAGACCAGCCTGAATGATCCTTCTATTTCGTTCGTTTTCTTGCAAAATCTCCTCAAGAAGTTCTTTATCTTCCTCCGATAGGTCCTTCCCCTTTAGGCTTTCTACGATTTTTGCCTTGTAGCTAGCCCATTTCAAGATCTCATCAACTGCACAGGAAAGGAGAGCCTTTCTCTCCTCTGATAAAACCTTTCTCAGGGTCAATAGCTCTTTTGTAGCCATAACTATCACCCCTTTTATTTATTCGGATTTTCTAAAGCTTTCTTAAGATAAGGGCTCTTCGAAAGTTGTTGATAAAGAAAATCTCCAAACCCCCGAGGTCTTCCGGAAACAGCCCTTGCTACCTCTTGATACAAAAAATCTTGATAAAGCTTTTTCTCAAAGGTTTCTGGAAGAAGGTCGCTTTTCATAACCGTTCGGTCAAGCCCCTTCAAGATTTCATACCAAATCAGGGACTCAAACTCTGCGGTGAGCTTCTTTAGGGCAAGCTTAGGGTCCCGTTTAGCAAGGGCATTAAGCCTTTCTAAGCTTTGGTAGTTTAAAGCGTTAATATCTGCGGTCACGGTCTATACCTCCTACATGATCACAAGCTCTGCGTGAAGGGCTCCAGCCTCTTTTATCGCTTGAAGAACGGCTATGAGCTCTCTTGCTGTTGCCCCAACGGCGTTCAAAGCCCTCACAAGATCGCCAAGGGTTGCCCCCTCTTCAAGCACCACTATCCTTGCCTTTTCCTCCCTGGCTTTGACCTCAGTCCTTGGAACAACTACAGTCTCACCCTGCCCAAAGGGGAAGGGTTGAAAAACTACAGGCGTCTCCCTAACTTCAACACTGAGGTTTCCGTGAGCTACGGCAACCTTAGAAATTCTAACGTTTTCCCCTATGACCACCGTGCCCGTCCGTTCATCTATAACCACCTTCGCTGGGATGTCTGGTCTTACCTCAAGGTTTCCTATCTCGGCAAGTAACGGGACAACTCTACCTCTATACTCTTTCGGAACTTCAAGCTCTATGGTTTTCATGTCCACTGCCTTGGCGTAGTTCCCCCGAAGGTATTGATTTAAAGCCTCGGCAACTCTTTGAGTAGTGGTAAAATCCTCGGTGCGAAGGCTTAAAGTTAGCCTCTCTAAGGAATTTAAATCCCCTGCAGGAACTTCCCTCTCAACGATTGCTCCGTTAGGCACGCGACCGACAGTAGGATGGTTTACCGCTACTTGAGCACCTGCACCTCCTGCAGCAAATCCACCTATCGACACCGGACCTTGAGCTACCGCATAAACCTTTCCGTCAGGACCAACAAGAGGCGTCATAAGAAGGGTTCCTCCTTGCAAGCTTTTGGCATCTCCCATAGCTGAAACCTGAACGTCAATCCTCTGTCCGGGCTTAACATTGGGAGGAAGATAGGCGGTAACCATAACCGCAGCAGCGTTCTTTAGCTTCACCTGCTCTTTTGGAACCCTAACCCCAAACTTTTCAAGCATGTTCACGACCGATTGCACGGTAAACTTAGTCTGGTCTCCATCACCCGTCCCTTTCAATCCTACGACCACTCCATAGCCAACGAGATAATTACCCCGCACACCTTCAACTTCCATAAGGTCCTTAAGTCTTGCTGCAAAAACTCCTAAGGGAAAAAGAAGAATTAGCAAGGCAACCGTAAGCCACTTCATAGCTCCCCCCTAAAAGAGCCAGAAAAGTTGAAGAAGCCTTGTTATGATCCCCGGTCCTGATGCGGCTTCGCTGTTTGGTCCCTTGCCGCTGTATTCTATGTAAAGGTCAGAAATCTTGGATGAAAGGACAGAGTTGTCGGAGTCTATATCCTGAGGTCTCACAATACCTGTTAAGGTTATGTATTCAAGGTCCCTGTTTCTCTTTATGGTTCTAACCCCTTGGATTACAAGATTTCCGTTTGGCAAAACTTCAACCACCCTTGCGGTGACGGTGGCTACGATCCGGCTATCCCTCTGGAGCTGCCCCTGTCCGCTTGTGCCGGTGCTTAGACTACCATCCACAAGTCGCGTTGGATCAAAGGGATTGGGAAATAAGCTCTTACCCACCTCTCTCTCATACCCTAAGAGGTTGTTTATCCCAGCCTTCACGTTTGACTGCTTTGAACTTCCCTGCTTTACATTGTTTGAGGTCTGATAGGTCTCAATAATCTTAACGGTTATGGTATCCCCTACAAACCTTGCCCGGTTATCAGAGTAGGCAAAGAGAAAGTTGCCTTCTCTAAAGAGTGATCCTTTGGTTGCAGGTTGGTCGATTCTTTGAGGAGGAATTTCTACTTTTGGAGGTGGAGGGGGTGGGGGTGGGGTCTTTGGGTCAAACTCCCAGCAAGAGGAAAGTAAAAGCCCAAAAAGACAAAGCATGGCTATTCTTTTCATCAGTAGCTCACCTCCACAAGCCTTTCTCCAGCAACCTTAGCAAAAACAACCTTCTTGCTCTCCTTATTCCTAACTCTTATGACTTCTCCAAGGCGTCCGTTCTCTAAGGCAATGCCCTTTGCTTTCACGATAAAGTTTTTCCCCTGAGCGATAAGCTCAACCTCTTCGTTTCTTTTAACAAGCAATGGAAGCTGAAGATGAGACCTCCTAAGAACCATGCCCGGTCTTAGGCTTACTCTAACCTCCTTCCCAAGGGCTGAACTTATATCAAAGACTACGTCGTGAGGAAGCCGAGAAAGCTCAGTAAACTCAAGGCTCACATGCTCCTCCCTCAACATCTCACCCGCCTGAAGGGGCTTAACAACAATCGGGACCTTTTTTAAGACTTCTACAAAGCCCCAAAGCCTTATACTCTGAGAATTGCCGTTTGCTCCCGTGTAGGTCAAGACGGCTGTGTTTGAGCCTGGACGAGGAGCGGTAATCCAGTCAAGGCGATAGGGCTGGTTACGCTTTAGCTCATAAGTCCTTGGTTCAACCCGGAAGGTTCTAAGCCGCACTTCATCATCTTTTAAACCAAGCCTTGCCTTAAACTCCTTGAGAAAAATACCTTTAAGCTCTTCTTCTGAAATTAGGGTCGCATAG
>CAZJUD010000102.1:0-1644 GCA_964549125.1 uncultured Caldimicrobium sp. | reverse complement strand
CGTCGCCCGCTCCATTTTTTACATCTATTTTTCTCAACTCTTATCAATCCATTTCTAAGGTCAGCATAGACCGATAAAGTTCTACAGATTATCCTACAAAAACCCTGCTCCTATGAAAGACAAACAGATAGCTTTATTCCTAAGCGCTAACCGAAAAAATTAATACACAAGTAAAAGGATTTGAAAAAAAGTAATGGTATACTATAATTATCCAGCATGCCAAATCCCAAAAAGCATCTTAAAGAGATTGTTCCATATCCTCCAGGGAAAAGCCTTGAAGAGGTAAAAAAAGAATTTGGCATAACTGGGAAAATAATTAAGCTTAACTCTAATGAAAATCCTTTGGGTCCATCTCCTAAGGTTATCTCAGCCTTAAGGGATTATCTCCCTTACATACATCTTTACCCTCAAGCAAGCTATTCAGAACTAAAACAGGCAATAGCTAAACGCTTTGGTGTCTCACCTACCCAAGTTGTTCTTGGAAATGGCTCAAACGAGGTCATAGAGTTCATTTTCAAAGCCTATCTTTCAGAGGGGGATGAAATCATAGTTTCTAAGCCAAGCTTCTTGATGTATGAAAAATTTGCTCAAATGTATGGCGTTTCGATAAAAGAGGTCCCATTAACAAAGGACCTAAAGCATGACCTAAAAAGAATTAACAAAGCTTTATCTTCCAAGACTAAAGCCATATTCCTTGATCATCCTCACAATCCAACGGGCTCAACTTTAAGCCAAGAAGAATGGAGAGAATTTTTAGAGACCTTAAGGGATGATGTGCTTTTAGTGATAGATGAAGCCTATGGAGAGTTTATAGATGATCCTTCTGTGCCAAGAGGAACGGAATTTCTAAAAAAAAGAGAGGCCGCGTTAATACTAAGGACCTTCTCTAAGGCATACGGACTTGCTGGACTTAGGCTTGGGTATGGGATAGCTTCTGAAGAAATATCTACCACGCTTGAAAAGGTTAGACAACCCTTTAATATTAATGCCTTAGCGGTGATTGCAGGGCTTGCAGCTCTGGAAGATGAGGAACATCTTCGTAAAACCATAGACCTAACTTTACAAGGAAGAAAATATCTAACAAAAACCTTAACTGAGATTGGTTTTAAAGTTTATCCCTCTCAAGCAAACTTTATCATGGTGGACTTTGGAGAGAAGTGCGATACTATTTATCACAAAATGCTTCGCCGAGGGATACTTTTGCGACCACTTAAGGCATACGGGTTTGCATCATGCCTTCGTATTACCGTTGGACTTCAAGAAGAGAACGAAACGCTTATTTCCACCTTAAAAGAAATATTAAACCTCTAAGAAACTTTTCCTACTCCAGTGGCAAAAAATTCGACAATTATTTTAGTTGCCCTATCAACAGGAAGGGGACTTGATAATTTTATACATCTTTCAATCGCCCGGTCAAACTCGCTAACTCCCGATGCTTGGACAAATTGATAGCTTAAAATCCGTCCAGAACCATCAACTTCAATTAAAACTCTGGCTTTTAGGTCAGCCTTTGACCTGAGATAAATAGGTATCTCAAAGTTAGCTTGAAGCTTTCTTTTGACAAGAAGTAAGAATTCGGTCGATAATTTTTCCGAAGAGGTGGGGATAGAAGCCAAGGCTTCACCCTGTGAACCAGTTTTCCCA
>CAZJUD010000101.1:0-1921 GCA_964549125.1 uncultured Caldimicrobium sp. | reverse complement strand
CTGACACGCAACCCGAGACGCACGCCGCCCCCAGACAAGGTGCCCTGTTTTTGTGAATTTTAAACATAGAAAAAACAACCAAAAAAAGCCGGGACGGGCGGATTTGACCCGCCGACCCCCCACCCCCCAAGCGGGTGCGCTCCCAGGCTGCGCTACGTCCCGATTGTTAACTTAACAAATTCATATTAAAAAATTTTTTACGATTTGTCAAGCATTAAAACTTTCTTGGGATGAAGCTTTGAAACATCCTGAATCAGCCCAAGCTCAGAAATTACCTCTTGTCTTATGGCATCCCGAAGTTTTGGTTCGAATTGATAGGTTAAATCAACCGCTTCGCCTTTTAATCTCTTTATCATCCTCGCTATGAGAAGCCCGATGTTAATAGCATCCATCAAGCCTTTATCGTCAAATATGGCTTTATCCCCCTTGTGGGAATAGGCAATCCCCCAGGGTGGTATGATTGCCCCCATAGAAGTAAGGACAGTAATCAGGTATCCAGTGGCAAAAGCACCGCCGTCGTCTGCTCCAACAGCGATAGCCCCTACTACCTTACCCTCAAGATAGCTTGGCTCCCCAAAGACTACCATGTTTTCAAGAGCCGTCATCCTATCTATAAGGTTTTTCATGGGTCCTGACGGGGCAAACCAATAGACAGGGGTAGCCAACACTATACCGTCTGCCTCATAAATTTTCTCTAAAATGACCCTCCCGTAATCCTCAAAGATGCACGGGAATTTGCAGGTTGGCTCTTCATCTTGCACGCACCCCAAGCAAGGTTTTACCTCACCATCGTAGAGGCTTAAAAGTTCAGTCTTTGCCCCCTCTCTTTCTGCACCTTTAAGTGCTGAAATTAAAAGTTGTGCTGTCCCCCCGTTCTTGTGCGGCGAGCCTAATATACCTATTACCTTCATAGCACCTCCTTTTAACCAGGTTAAGCAAATTTAGTTATTCTAAAAGACCCCTTCAGACCCTTTTTGAAGGCGTAAAATGTGAGATCATTTAAAAAATAATTCACCCAAGGAGTTGAGGCAACTCTTCAGCGAGATTTTTCTGGACATAGATCATGTCCTCTTCGGAACTTGAAACCTCAAACCCAAAAACTTTGGCTAAACGAAGCATGGCAAGGTTATCCTTTCTTATCTCCATCCAAAGAGCTTTATAGCCGCAAAGGGTTGCCCATTGCAAAAGCTTTTGCATCAAAATCTTTCCCAAACCTTTACCTTGATAGTCATCCCGTACTTCAAAGGCAAGCTCAGCGGTGTCTTCATAGGACTTAATAAGGTGCCCAGCTCCTATGATTTCTGGCTTACCGTTAGAACTTTTGATCAAGGCTATAAGGGTCATCTCTTGGTCATAGTCTATATGGCAAAACCTTATCAACTCCTCGCGAGTAATCTTTCTTCCTGGCTGGTTAAACCTAAGTTCGGAGGACTTTTCTGATAGTTTGTAAAAAAGTTCTTTCAATAGGGGTTCATCCTCAGGTTTTACAGGACGAATAAAAACCTCTGTACCATCCTTTAGCTTTTCATGAAAGGAAAAGTAAGAAGGATAAGGACAGATAGAAAGATGGGAAGGACAAAAGAGGGAGCCTGGCTTCATATCTTCAAAGAGAGCAACTTCTTCAAGGTCAACCTTTAAATATTGGACAAAGAGGCTATGTTTTGTTAAAAGGAGGGGATTTATAACCACGTTGGCAATCTCCGGAAAATCAACTATTAGCAGGCTAAACTTTACCACCAAGCTTTCAATCTCTTCTATCGGATATCCCTCAAGTCTTAAATGATGGTAAATGATGGTTTCTTCTAAGAGCCTACGGGCAAGCGTTTGATTGAGAGGGGGGAGACCAATAGCATAATCATAGCCAAGCTTAACCTCTTTCCCTCCTATCCCAAACACAATAACAGCCCCGAAAACGAGGTCT
>CAZJUD010000100.1:0-1754 GCA_964549125.1 uncultured Caldimicrobium sp. | reverse complement strand
GCTGAACCGCTCTTCCGATCTCTTTAGGAGTTTATTCAGAAATCTAAGAGCAGATTTAGTAGGTAAGAGATTGGTCTATGGGTCTGCTAAATGGCTCTGGTTAGGAGCTATTCTTTTTCATTTTTCCTTCTTGATTATCATGCTTCGGCATCTGCGGTTCTTTACTTATCCTGTTCCCTCTTTAGTAGATATTATCGCTAAGGTTGATGGGTTTTTCCAGTTTGGTATACCAACCATTTATCATACAGACATTCTTATTCTAATCGGTTTATTTTTGCTTTTATTGCGTAGGCTTGTAGATTCTAAGGTAAACTATATTTCTCATGCCTCTGATTATTTTCCGCTCTTTTTAATATTAGGCATTGTAATTAGCGGGGTCCTAATGAGAACGATCTTCAAGGTTGATGTCCAGGCTGTAAAGGAGTTAGCTTATGGCTTAGCTACCTTTAGCCCAGTTCTACCATCTCACAAGATAGGTATTCTATTCTACATTCACCTCTTTTTAGTATGCGTTCTTGCTGCATACTTCCCGTTTAGTAAACTTGTGCATATGGTTGGTGTTTTCTTCTCCCCAACAAGAAACTTACCTAACAACAACAGAGCAGAAAGACACATCAATCCATGGGACTATCCTGTAAAATATACAACCTACTGTGAATGGCAAGAGAAATTTAGGGATGTAATGGAAGAGGCTGGAATTCCTATTGATGATGAATGGTGTAAAGAGATTGCCGAAGGTCAAAAACAGGCTTAGTGGGGGGAAGGAGAATGAGTAAGCTACCAAGACCTGATGAGTTATTAACAGATGTGAAGCTCCATGACATGCCATCCAAACATTGGATGGATTTAAAGCCTGAATTTAAACCCGGCCGCTATCTATATGCTGTTGATCCTCAAGTAATGGAGGATTTGGGGAGACCCCATCTTGGTAAATGGCAGCCTCACGATGAAAAATGGCCTTTACCGGAAAACTGGAAAGAAATCGTAAGAGAAGCTATAAAAAAGAGGCTTGAAAGAAATAGGGCTTTCAAGCTTTTTATGGATATTTGTGTAAGATGTGGTGCCTGTGCTGATAAATGTCATTTTTTCCTTGGGACCGGAGACCCAAAGAACATGCCCGTTCTTAGGGCTGAGCTTATAAGGTCTATCATAAAAGGTGAATTTAGCACCTTTGGTAAACTATTTGGGAGGCTTTCTGGTGGCAGACCATTGACAGAAGATGTGATAAAAGAGTGGTTTTTATACTTTTATCAATGTACAGAGTGTAGACGTTGTTCTGTTTTCTGTCCTTACGGTATAGATACAGCTGAAGTTACAATAATGATGAGAGAGATTTTACACGAACTTGGTATAGCCCTTGATTGGGCTATGAAGCCTGTTCGATTTTCCCATTTTGTTGGGAACCACATTGGTCTTCAACCTCATACTATTAAAGAAAACATTGAATATCTACTTTATGACATTGAACAGATCACAGGGATTCAGATTGAAGTACCTATAAACAGGAAAGGAGCAGAGATACTTTTTGTTACTCCTTCGGCGGACTTCTTTGCAGACCCTGGTATATATACATTCATGGGATATGTTCTATTGTTTCATCACATAGGGCTTGATTATACCATAAGCACCTATGCGTCAGAAGGTGGAAACTTTGGATTTTTCAATACTTTGGAGTTTGCAAAGAAGCTTCATGCAAAAATTTACGAGGAAGCAAAAAGGCTTAAAGTCAAATGGATACTTGGTGGAGAGGGTGG
>CAZJUD010000099.1:0-4877 GCA_964549125.1 uncultured Caldimicrobium sp. | reverse complement strand
CCGAAGGGCCTCCGAGGTCCTTCGGTCGCTAACGCTCCCTCTGAGATCCTTCGCTTCGCTCAGGATGACCCCACACGTCGCCCTATTGGTTTTGCAGGAGGTCATTTTAATGATGTGACATTTTAAAATAGGAATAAAATGTGACATTTCAAAATAGTAACGACAGTAAAATCTGAGGGTTCTTGAAAAATCTTTTGGTTCGGATGGAAAATCGTGAAATGAGCTGCTGCAAGGTGCTTCTGGGCTTACGCTCCCTCAGAGGTCCTTCGGCTTCGCCTCAGGATAGGGGGGGTCGTCCTTAGCCGAAGCCCTGAGCCGCAGCCCTGAGGGCGATAGCCTGAAGGGGTAGCGAAGGATAACCTTTTTTCTTGAGAAGTTTCTTAAAGGTGCTAATTTTTATAAAACTATGCGGGCTTGGGTAATAGCTAAAATCGGTCCATTAAGCCAAGACTCTTTAACTCTTGTAGAGTATCCGGAGCCTGAAATCTCTGAGGATGAAATTTTGATCAAAGTCCTTGCCTGTGGGGTATGTCATACCGAGCTTGACGAGATAGAAGGACGGGCTAAGCCAAGCTTTCTGCCCATCATCCCTGGCCATCAAATAGTGGGAAGGGTTGTTGAGGTTGGCAAAAGTGTTAAAAAGTTTAAGCCCGGAGACTTGGCTGGAGCAGGCTGGGTCTATTCAACCTGCGGTAGATGCAAATTCTGCAAAGAAGGCTTAGAAAACCTCTGTAGAGAATTTAAGGGAACCGGAAAGGACGCTCATGGTGGCTATGCCGAATATTTCAAGATAAAGGAAGATTTTGCCTTCAAAATCCCCGAAGGATTTCCTCCTGTTGAGGTTTCTCCGCTATTCTGCGCTGGCGCAATAGGTTATAGAGCTTTAAAGCTTACCAATATTAAAGGAATAAAGGATGAAGTCCTCTGCCTCTGTGGGTTTGGTGCTTCAAACCACTTGGTTTTAAAGATGGCAAAGGGGTTTTATCCAGAGCTTAAAGTCTTTGTGTATGCCCGGAATCCTAAGGAGCGAGAATTAGCCTTAGAGCTTGGTGCTGACTTAGCTTTAGACTTTGGAGAAGCTCCCCCTGAAAAATTTTCTGCAATCATTGATACCACTCCTGTGTGGAAGCCTCCTTTTTCTCTTTTGCAACATCTGGCACCAGCTGGGCGCCTTGTAATTAACAACATCAGGAAAGAAGATGTAGATAAGGACTATCTCTTAAACCTTGACTATGCTCGGGACTTATGGCTTGAAAGGGAGGTAAAATCTGTTGCCAACATAACGAGAAAAGACATAGAGGAGTTTTTGGAGATAGCTTTTAAGCTTAAATTAAAACCAGAGGTCATAACCTATCCCTTTGAATCTGCCTTGCAAGCCCTGTTTGACCTTAAGGAAGGTAAGATAAAGGGGGCTAAAGTCCTCGTTATAGGGTCCTAATGCCTCTTTGGGCAATCCTTTCTATTCTGGCTGGCTTTTTTGTTGCCTTAAGCGACGCCTTAAACAAGAAGTATCTTTCTTCGCAAGGAGCTTATGTTATGCTCTTTGCCAGAACCTTCGGAAGTCTCCCCTTCCTTATACCGGTTTTTCTTTATTTTTTACTCACTAAAAAAGCCCTTGCCTTCTTTACCCCATCTTTCCTCCTTGTAGTTTCCCTTTTGCTTTCTCTTGAGATGATAGCAACAGTTTTTTACATGAAAGGCATTAAAGCTTCTCCTCTTTCGGCAAGTCTTCCCTTTTTATCCTTTACTCCGGTGTTTGTTGTGTTAACAGGCTATTTAATCCTTGGAGAAAGGGTAAGCCATGCTGGATTTGCAGGGATTTTGCTCATCGTCCTTGGAAGCTACTTTATCCATCTTCCGGAGAGAAAAAGCCTTTTTGACCCTTTTTTTAGAATCTACAAAGAAAAAGGGAGTAGATACCTTTTAATCACAGCCTTTATCTACGGCATAACCTCAGTTCTCGGGAAAAAAGCCCTTTTACTTTCTGAGCCTGTCTTTTTCGCAAGCTTTTACTTTTCAGCCCTTGGAATTGCAGGCTTAATCTTTGCGAAAGCCTTTGGTGGAATAAGGGCTTCAGAATTATGCAGGACAAGCTTGCGGGAAGTCTTGCTCGTTGGCGGAACGCAAGCCCTTATGTGCCTTTGTCACATGCTTGCCCTAAGCCTTGTTGAAACAGCCTACATGATCGCCCTAAAGAGAACAAGCATCCTCTTTGCGGTGATCCTTGGGTATCTCTTTTTTCAAGAAAGATACATTAGTTTTCGACTAACCGGAGCCTTTCTTATGCTCCTTGGCGTGGTAATAATTACCTTTGGAAAGTAGGAGGAAAAGATGGTCGTTAAAACCCCCTACCGAGTAATCTATGGAGACACCGATTGCGGAGGTGTAATGTATTACGGAAACTACCTCCGGCTCTTTGAGGTTGGAAGAACCGAATGGATAAGAGCTGTAGGCATACCCTATAGAGAAATAGAAGAACGCTTTCAGGTCATTCTACCTGTCGTTGAAGTCTTTGCAAGATATAAAAGTCCAGCCTTCTACGACGACCTCTTAGAGATTGAAACTGTCCTAACAGAAGTAAAACCCCTAAAATTAAGATTTGATTACAGGATTTTACGAAAGGAGGACCTGTTAGTGCAGGGCTACACCGTTCACGTGCCCGTTGGGAAAGACTTGAAGGCAAAAAGACTTCCCTCTGAGCTTTACGAACTCCTTAAGAACTACACAAAAGCTCTACATTCTAAGGGTTAGAAAGACTTCTTCTCTTTAAGCCTTTTCATAAGGTCTTCTACCCGTGTCTTGATGTCATCCCGAACCTTTCTGAATATCTCCAACTTTTCTTCCTCTGTTCCCTCTGCCTTTGCAGGGTCTGGAAGTCCCCAGTGCTCCCTCCGCTGATATGGCACATAAGGGCAGGTTTCCTTGGCATCTCCGCAGAGGGTTATCACAAGGTCAAGGTCAGAAAGGGGGATTTCTTCTAAAGGTTTTGGGTATTGAGATGAAATGTCAATTCCATCCTCTGCCATTATCTTTATGGCTAAAGGATTAACTAAAGGAGCAGGCTTTGAGCCAGCAGAGTAGATTTCTACTTCAAGGTTATAGAGCTTTGCCAAGTGTTTAGCATACCCTTCAGCAATCTGGCTCCGTGCCGAGTTCCCCGTGCAGATAAAAGCTATTTTCGTCATATGCTTCCCCCTTCCCCAAATTTATTGGCATAGTCAAAAACTGAAGTCTTATTTAATTTTAAAATAACGGCAATTTGTAAACACTTTTTTACCAAAACCTTTATTTTGGTTATTCACTTTCACAATGTATTAACAACTATTCGGTAAGGTCTAAAATTTAAAGGCAGGAAAAAATGAGAGCCATTGAAAAAAATTTTCCTTGGAGGGTATTCATCCTTGAGGACGAGCCTGATTACTCTGACCTTATAGCCCAGGAATTTTCTGCCCTTGGCTTTCAAGTTGAGGTTTGCCATTCCTTAGCTAAAGCAAGAGAACTTCTATCAAACAAAAGGTATGACCTATACATCATAGACCGGCTACTTCCTGACGGAGACGGGATTGCTCTTGTAAAAGAGCTAAAAGAGGCTGACCCAAGACTCCTTATCATCATGATATCCGTTCGAAAGGAGGAGGCTGACCGGGTGCTTGGGCTTTCCCTTGGAGCTGATGACTACCTGCCAAAGCCCTTCAACCCAAGGGAACTCGTGCTCCGAGCTGAAAAACTTCTTGGTGCAAAAACCTATCTTCCACCTCAGAGGTTTTTAGTGGTTGGAAATTTTATCCTTGATACCAAAGGAAAGGAGATTTATTTTCAAGGAAAAAGGCTAAAGCTTACACCCTACGAGTTTAAAATAATGGAGCTTTTCCTTAAAAGACCTGGCGAGATAATCCTAAAAGCAGACCTCGTAAAACTTCTAACCGGAGAAGAAAAAAAGTCTCGCTCCATCGATGTTTTAATAAGAAGACTAAGACAAAAAATTGGAGACTCAGCAAGAAAGCCAAAATACATAAAAACCATCTGGGGAGAGGGCTACCGCTTTGAACCTCTCTGAGAACTTTACACTTCCTACCCTTGAACAAATACCCTTTGATGTAATTCTTCATAAACTCATCGCCCCCTTAGCCTTTGTACAAACAGTTCTTATGTTAGACCCTACGGAGAGGAAATCAAAATTGGATAGAGCGGAGCTCGCCTTAAGAAGATATCACCTCCTTTTAGAAACCTTTTTAGCCTTGAAGGAAAAAGATAAGGTGTCTTCCCTTAATTTAGTTTTTGAAGGCTTAGACCCAAGCTTAACCCTCTGGCTAATAAAAGAAAGGCTAAACTTAAAGAGAATAACTCTTGAACTCATAGTCCCTGATGGTGCTTTGACTAAAAGTAAGGATTTACTGCTTCTCTTTTTGCTTGAAGAGTTCTTCTGGGTTAGATGTTCTCAAGGAAATTTAGTAATCCGTATTTCAAACACCGATATATTTTGTGAATTTTTAGGAAAAGACTTAATAGAGCTGCTCCCAGAGAGGGACTTTGAAGGAGCTCTTCTTTTAGAATACACAAGGGCTTTGAATTTAAAACTTATGGCTTGGAGAAGCGGAACGTATTTGAAGCTTGAAATAATCTTTTAGAGTTAGAGAGATGGGTACTGCAAGGATACTCTACATTGAGGATGAGAGAGAGCTATCTCAACTTGTTTCTTCTCATCTTAAAGAGCTTGGATATGACGTTGACCAAGCCTACAGCTTTTCTCAGGCTCTCCTTCTTTTTCAGGTTAAAAGGAGCTGGGATTTAATCCTTCTTGACCTTTATTTACCTGATGGAGACGGTCTTGAGCTTCTTAAGTTTTTTAGGCAATCAGAAAGTCTGCAGCGCACACC
>CAZJUD010000098.1:0-3126 GCA_964549125.1 uncultured Caldimicrobium sp. | reverse complement strand
TAAATAAAAAAATATATATAACTTTAGAATTATTCTTCATTCGAAGTTTAGACCTCTTTTAGGGTCTTTAAACCAGTTATAACCAAATTAACAAAAATTTGGGAAAAAGTCAAGTTTTTGATTGTTCTTTTTTACGGTTTTAATTATTTTTTTCAATGATGGTGGTCAGGCGATGGTTCTAATCTTTCGAGTTGGCCTAAGTTTTTAAAATTTCATAATCTGTTAACATTTCTTATTTATCATATCTTTTAAAAAAAGCAGGGGGTGGTGCTATGAGTAATCGGTTTAAACTTTATTCCTTCACCTTTGCTTTAGCCTTTATTTTAGTATCTCTATTTTTCCTTTTAACTGGTAGTTTGAAGGCTGGAAAAGTTATTCACGGTGCTGGTGCAACTTTTCCTTATCCAATTTATGCTAAGTGGGCTTACGAGTATGAGAAGGCAACGGGCATCAAAGTCAACTACCAATCCATTGGTTCAGGCGGTGGAATAAGACAGATCACCGAAAGAACCGTTGATTTTGGAGCTTCAGACATGCCCTTAAAGCCAGAAGAGCTTGAAAGCAAAAAGCTTCTCCAGTTTCCGACAGTAATCGGTGGCGTTGTTCTTGCTTATAACATCCCTGAACTTAAGGGTCAGCATCTTGTGCTTGACGGGCAGACGATCTGTTACATCTACCTCGGAAAGATAAAGACCTGGGATGACCCAAAGATCAAGGCTTTGAACCCAAAGGTAAATCTCCCTTCTAAACCAATAACTCCTGTTTTTAGGTCAGATGGTTCAGGAACAACTGCCATATTCACCCACTATTTAACCCAGGTTTGCGATGAATGGGCAAAGGAAGTGGGATATGGCACTTCTGTTAACTTCAAAGTCGGATTGAGCGGTAAAGGAAACGAGGGTGTTGCCAACTATGTGAAAAGAACTCCTTATTCTATAGGCTACGTGGAGTACGCCTATGCTATACAGAATAAGCTTGATTTTGCTCACATCAAAAACAGGGCTGGCAACGTGGTAAAGCCTGACGATACTACTTTTAAAGAGGCTGCTGCAACTGCAGACCTTGACCCAAAGAAGCATTTTTATGCTTGGATAACCGACGCACCTGGTAAGAACGCCTATCCTATCTCTGGATTAACATTCATTCTTCTTGCCAAAGATAGGGTTGAAGCAAGCAAAGAGGTGGTTAAGTTTTTTGATTGGGCTTTCACTCATGGCGACGAGATGGCTCTTAAGCTTGAATACGTGCCCCTTCCTAAGTCGGTAAAGGATAAAATTAGAGCCTACTGGAAATCAAACGGCATATACTAAGCAAATACCTCTAAGTAGGCTCTCTGGGGCTTTTGCCCCCTTTTTTCTTTTTTATCTTAATCCTTTCCCCTTTAGCCTGAAGGGGTCCATCTTTTGATGTAGAAAGCGGACTACAAATGTTTGGGCTTTCAGCCTAAGGATGGTTTAGGACATTTATGTTGGTTGACCCTCTAAAACAATTTCAGCGATAAAGCCTGTTTTTGGCGGGGAGATATTGGTAAGCTTTAGCTTCCCTCCATGGGCTTTAGCTATGGTTTCAACCAGAAAAAGTCCTAAACCGAGCCCTTTACCCAGGTATCTTGCTCGATAAAAAGGCCGGGTAAGAAAAGGGATCTCATCCTCAGAAACACCAGGACCTTCGTCTTCTACCCGAAAGTATGCTTTATCCTGAATTTTCTTAACGGAAATCCAAACCTTTTTCCCTTCGGGAGAAAACTTTATGGCATTTTCTACAAGGTTGAAGAGGGCTTCCAAAAAGAGTTCTGGGTCTACATTGAGGATAAAATCTTCTGGACAATCAAAGATTAGCTTTACATCTTTCTCCTCGGCGAGCTCATCTGTTAGTGTTTTAAGGTCTGCAAGAAGTTCGGAAACTTTGACTTTGCGTTTTTCAACTTTTAGCTCTTTAACAAGAACAGAGCTCATCTGAAAGAGCCTCTTTACAAGGTTTGAAAGGTTGATAATCCTTTCCACTAACTCTGCGATCCCCTCGGCAACTATTTTTGGAGAAGCACCTTTTTTGACTTCTGCTAAAAGAGCTTCTGCCTTCGTTTGGGTAACAGCTATCGGGGTCTTGAGCTCGTGGGAGAGGTAGGATATGGCAAAACGATACTCTTCTTTGAGGGTTTGAAGGTCCGTCTTGTCGATAACATAGACGATGATAGGATTTTTCCCCTCAACAAAGTATTCAAAATAACTCAGCTTGTTTTTATCTGCCCTTGAAGAAAAGCCATGATAATTGGGTTTTAGCTTTAAACCTGGGAGAATGGTTGTGATGAGTTTATTCTTGCCGTAACCAAAAACATAGTAGGCTTTGCGGTTTTGTTCTAAAACTTTCCCTTTCTCATCGCAAAGGAATATAGGGATGGGTGCTTCAAGAAAGATAGGCAAGTCAACCGCTTCAATAGGAACTACCTTTTTGGGTGAGAGCCTTGGCTTTAGCTTTTCAAGGAACCTTTTAAATGCTTTGATCATGAAGGCTCAACTTTGAAACGGTAACCGTAGCCTCGGACGGTTTCCAAGCAATCCTTAAAAGGTCCAAGCTTTTTTCGGATTTTAGCGATAAAGGCATCAACAGTACGGTCAAAAACTCCCCTTTCATCCCTCCAGACGGCCGATAAAAGCTCATCCCTTGAGAGGGCAGCCCCCTCATTCTCCGCAAGGGTAAGAAGTATCTTAAACTCCATTGGAGATAAGGAGAGAGTTTCTCCGTTGAGTAAAACTTCTCTTTTTAGCTTGTTGATAACCAATTGATTAGACCCCATTTTGAATGTCAGAGTTGAAGCCTCCCTTGGTTTTTCTACACCCTTTGCTCGGGCTAAAACTTTCTTAATTCTGAGAGCAAGTTCAACTAAACTAAAGGGCTTCTCAAGGTAATCATCAGCTCCAAGCTCAAGTCCTCTTATTCGGTTTACATCTCCTGACCGGGCGCTTAAAATGATGATGGGTGTGCGCTGCAGACTTTCTGATTGCCTAAAAAACTTAAGAAGCTCAAGACCGTCTCCATCAGGTAAATAAAGGTCAAGAAGGATTACATCCCAGCTCCTTTTAACCTGAAAAAGAAGGAGAGCTTGAGAAAAGCTGTAGGCTTGGTCAA
>CAZJUD010000097.1:0-8906 GCA_964549125.1 uncultured Caldimicrobium sp. | reverse complement strand
GTCTTTTGGGCTCGTCATCCTTTTTTACAATGATTACCATTCCTATTCCACAGTTAAAGATCTGATACATCTCCTCTTCGGAGATGTTGCCCAATTCCTGAAGATATTTAAATACAGGTGGCCATTCCCAGGCTTTTTTGTTTATCACTACTTTGCAGTTCTGGGGGAGGATTCTCGGTATATTATCAATCAATCCTCCCCCTGTAATATGAGCAATCCCCTTTATCTTTTCCCCACGATTTAGAAGAGTAAGAATTGTCGGCACATAGATCTTGGTAGGCTTTAAAATTTCTTCCACAAGGGGTATGCCAAGGGCTTCTGGAACGTGACTCAGGCTAAGTTTATGCTCTTCAAAGAGGACCTTTCTAACCAAGGAAAACCCGTTGCTATGTAATCCGTTTGACGCTAAGCCGATGACAACATCTCCTGTTGAGATTTCAGACCCATCTATCATTCTATCTCGGTCAACAATCCCTACCACAAAGCCAGCAAGGTCGTAATCCTTTTCCCCATACATACCGGGCATTTCCGCGGTCTCTCCCCCAAGAAGAGCACATTGAGAAATCCTACATCCTTCTGTTATTCCATCGAGGATTTCCGAAAAGGTTTTTTCGTTAAATTTCCCCATGGCAATGTAGTCAAGGAAGAAAAGAGGTCTTGCGCCAAGGGTGATGATGTCGTTTACGCACATAGCCACAAGGTCAATCCCGACGGATACATGATAATCGGCCATGATGGCGATTTTTATTTTCGTTCCTACGCCATCTGTGCTGGCAACAAGGATAGGTTTTTCACAGCAAGATAGGTCAAGAGAATACAATCCACCAAAGGCTCCAATGCCACCTATGACTCCTTTTTGAGGAAGCTTAGCAACCTTTTCTTTAACAATATCTACAAGGCGGTTTGCCGCCTCTAAATCAACCCCAGCAGACTTGTACTTCTCAGCTCTTGGGTTCATCGGCTCTCCTAAGAGTTCTCTTGTAAGAGTTATCTAAGGCGGTAAATTATATTAGACTTTTCCGTAATGGCAATAGTAATGTGGCTCTTGCAATTAACCCCTTTTAGAAGTTCACCCAAGCGTAAGCAAGGGACACCTTGGCCTACGGCTTTCGGCGAGAGAAAAAGATTGAGCTTGTGCTTCGTCTAAGTGAGAGGCAGGATGAGACTTTTGGCTAACGGTCTGTGCAAAGTAAGAACCCTTTAGCTAACGCCCTGAGGAAACAAAAAAGGAGGCTCACGTATGTCTAAGGATGTTAAAAGATTCCCCAAGACCTTAAGCCGAGAAGAAAAAGAAGCTATTTTTTCATTTTTAGAAGAAAGGTTTGGACTTTCTCCTTCGTTATTTGAAGATTATGAAATGTTAAGGGGAGCATCAAATTTTTGGCTCTACCCGAAGAATGCCCCTTTGGATAAGTTAAAAGACTTAAACCCAGAAACGGTAGGTTTATTGTTTTTGAGAGAGGTTTCTCATTATCTAAAACCAACTTCAGCCTTTCTTCAACGGTTTGGAAGATGGGCAAACAAAAACATTGTTGAAATAACTAAAGAGCAGTTTTCCCTTTTAAAGGAAAGAAAGAAGATAGAAGGGATTGTCCTTCCTCTTGAGCCAGGTTATGTAATACTAAAATATGAGGGATGGATTTTAGGTTGCGGTCTATACCTTTCAAACAAACTTTTTGCTTACATAGAAGAAAAGATTTTGAAATCTAATACAGACCTCTCGAAGTAATCATACATTATTTTCGGATAAATGGAAGGAAAGTTTGATGTTTTCGTAGATTGAAAGTTCTTTTTTGGGTGCTTCGGGCTAACGCCTTTCAGATTTTGGAGGTCCTTAAGTGTGGCTGACACTACTTAAAGATGGTAAGGTATGTTTGCAAGAATTTTTGAACAGCCTTAAGCTACTGTTGAAAAAAAGAAAATTGATGATTTAATATTTAGCTAACTAAGCACGCTCCGCGGGAGGGGTGTCCCAGTTGGGATGCTTGGTTTTATTCCACCCGGAGCGGAAGATAAAAAACCCCGAAGGAGGTTGAACAATGAGTCACATCACCATGAAACAGCTCTTGGAAGCTGGGGTTCACTTTGGTCACAAGACCAGTAGATGGAACCCAAAGATGAAGCCCTTCATCTTTGGTGAAAGGAATGGTATTCACATCATCGACCTTCAGCAAACTTTAAAGTACTTTGAGATTGCCTATGAGTTTGTGGTAAACCTTACTGCAAACGGTGGGAAAATTCTTTTCGTTGGCACGAAAAAACAAGCAAGGGATGCCATAAGGGATGAGGCTCAAAGGTGCGGTATGCCTTATGTTGATTACCGTTGGCTTGGGGGAACGCTTACCAACTTTAGAACCATCAGGCAAAGCGTTGAGAAATTAAAGAGGATTGAGGGATGGTTTGCCGATGGCACGATAGAGAGATTCCCTAAGAAGGAGAGGTTAAAGCTTGAACGTCTTAAGGCAAAGCTTGAGAGGAACCTTGCCGGAATAAAGGATATGGAAACCCTCCCCGATGCCCTCTATATTGTAGACCCTGTGCATGAGGAAATTGCCGTTTTAGAGGCTCGCAAGCTTAAGATACCCATCGTGGCTATCGTTGACACAAACTGCGACCCAGACCTAATTGACTTTATTATCCCGGGTAATGATGATGCCATAAGAGCAATAAAGCTTATAACCGGTAAGATCGCTGATGCTTGCCTTGAGGGTTACGAGCTTTATAAGGAAAAGGTTGCCGCTGAAACAGATAAGGAAGTATCCATTGAGGAAGAATTCCTTAAAGCTGAAGAAAAGACAGAAGAACTCCTAAAAGAAATAATCGAGGAAGAAGAAAGAGAGATATCTTACGAAGAAGCAGCAGAAAAGTTTTTAGCTGAATAATTTTTAGAGGAGGTTTAAGATATGAGCCAGATTTCGCTTGAACTCATTAAACAGTTAAGAGAAAGAACAGCAGCCGGTTTTTCCGACTGTAAAAAAGCCCTTGAAGAGGCTGGAGGAGACATTGAAAAGGCTATAGATATTTTAAGAAAAAAAGGTCTTGCCATCGCTGCAAAAAGGGCTGGCAAAGAGGCAAAAGAAGGAATCGTTGAAGCTTACATTCATGCCAACAAAAAGATAGGGGTCCTCGTTGAGATAAACTGCGAGACAGACTTTGTGGCAAGGACAGAGGAATTTAAAGAATTTGCCCACAATGTAGCTATGCAGATTGCAGCAACTAACCCTATTAGCATCACCCGTGAGGAGGTCCCACCGGAGGTTCTTGAGAGGGAAAAAAGGATATATGAAGAACAACTTAGAGAAGCAGGAAAGCCCGAGAACGTTATCCCCAAAATCCTTGAGGGGAAGCTTGAGAAGTTCTACAAAGAAAACGTCCTTCTTGAACAGCCCTTTATTAAGAATCCCGAGATCACCATTCAGGACCTTTTGAATGAACTTATCTCTAAAACAGGGGAGAAAATTGTGATTCGAAGGTTTGCCAGATTTCAGGTGGGCGAATAAGAAGTATGCTTAAGTATCGACGAGCAGTTCTTAAGCTCTCTGGTGAGGCTTTGGCTGTTGAGAGCTCATCTATCATTGAGCCCGGTCTTATAAAGTTTCTTTGCGAGGAAGTAAGAGATGTATTAGCCCTTGGTGCTGAGTTAGCCATAGTGGTTGGTGGAGGGAATATCTTAAGAGGAGTTAGCGCAGAGAAGGAAGGGATAGACAGGGTTAAGGCTGACCAGGCAGGAATGCTTGCAACCCTGATAAACTGCCTTCTATTACAGGACCTTTTCCAAAAAAACGGTGTCCCCTCAAGGGTACTCTCAGCTTATGAAATAAAAGGAGTTGTTGAGGGTTTTTCTAAGGATAAAGCCCTGTATTATCTTAAACAGGGAGAGGTTCTATTTCTTGCCTGTGGGACGGGTAATCCCTTTTTTTCAACTGACACAGCAGGGGTTCTAAGGGCGCTTGAGCTTTCTGCTCAAGTCCTACTTAAAGCCACCAAAGTAGACGGTGTTTACGATAAAGACCCAATCAAAGACCCCTCAGCCAAGAGATACGAACGTCTCACCTATGAGGAAACTCTTCTACAGGGTCTAAAGGTTATGGACTTGACAGCTTTTTCCTTAGCTAAGGACCAGAACCTTCCTATTATTGTTTTTAAATTCCCAGAAAAGGGCGCTTTAAAAAGGGCACTAATGGGTGAACCCATTGGGACCTATGTTGGCACTTAAAAAAAGACCTTAGGGGGGTGAGGGACTGTGAACCAGCAACTTGAAGAGGTCAAAAAAAGAATGGATAAGGCTTTAAAAATATTTAAAGAGGAGCTTTCCCACATTCGCACATCACGTGCCTCCATTGCATTGTTAGAGAGCATCAAAGTGGACTGTTATGGAACGAAGATGAGCATACCCCAGATTGCTACAGTTAATGTGATAGAGGGTAAGATGCTTGTTATCCAACCCTGGGACCCAAATCTTTTAAAGGAGATCGAGAAGGCAATTCAAAAGTCTGACCTTGGCTTAACACCTACGAGCGATGGAAAAAGTATAAAGCTTGTTCTTCCACCTCTTACTGAGGAAAGAAGAAAAGAGCTTTTGAAAGTTGTGGGGAAGCTTGCCGAAGAGGCAAGGGTAGCAGTTAGGAACATAAGAAGGGATGTTCTTGAAAAATTCAAGGCGGCAAAGAAAAATAAAGAAATATCCGAGGATGATTACAACCGTTTGGAAAAGGAAGTTCAAAAGATAACGGACGAGTTTATAAAAAAGATAGACCAAACCTTAGCCGAAAAGGAAAAGGAGATCCTTTCCGTTTAATGTATGACCGACCATGAAAGGCAGGAATCTTTATCCTTGGAGAAGCTTCCTCTTCATGTTGCCATCATCATGGATGGTAACGGAAGATGGGCAAAAGCTCGAGGTCTTCCCAGAATTTTTGGTCATAAAAAGGGCGTTGAAACAGCTCGTAAAATCGTCCTAAAAAGTCAAGAAATTGGCATCAAATATCTCTCCTTGTTCACCTTTTCTAAAGAAAACTGGCAGAGACCGGAAGCAGAAATACAGGCTCTTTTTCAGCTTCTTGAAGAGTATCTACTTAAAGAACTTCCAACCATGAAGGAAAAAGGAATAAGGCTACGAGTGATGGGTGATAAAGAGGATCTACCGGAAAATCTGCAAAAAATAATAAATCTTGCTGAAAAGGAGACTGGCGCAAACGAAAAACTTTATCTAATTTTGGCTTTAAGCTATGGAGGGAGGGCTGAAATCTTGCAAGCAACAAAAAAATTAGCGGAAAAAATAAAAAAGGAAAATCTCCCCCCAGAGGCTATATCTGAAGAGTTATTTCGGCAATTTCTTTATCTTCCTGATGTCCCTGACCCAGACCTTTTAATTCGAACCGGTGGTGAGATGAGGATTTCAAACTTCTACCTCTTTCAACTTGCCTACACTGAGCTTTATTTTACCCCTGTTCTTTGGCCAGATTTTACAGAAGAAGAATACTTGAAAGCCATCTTAGATTTTCAGAGACGAGAAAGAAGGTTTGGCAAAGTTTATGAACTCTAATCTTTTAAAGAGACTAACTTCTGCGGTTGTCCTTCTTCCTCTTCTAATCTTTATACTTTTTAAAGCACCCTTTTTCATGATCAAAATTCTTGTACTTGTAGTAGCTATTCTTTCTTTGCGAGAATGGAATAACCTTTTTTCACTTCCCAAAGTCTACCTTTGGTATAGTATCTTGCTTTATTTTGGACTTTTCTGGCAAAACTTTCCTTTAAACTTTTTTTTGTTTTTTATTTTCTTAATCTTTTCCTTTTCTTTTCATCTATTTCGTTTTCAATCAGACTTTTTTGCCCAACAATTTTTCCCCTTTTTTTTCGGGCTTAGTTATGTTTATTTTTCTTTAAGCTGTTTAACAGGGGTACTCTCAGATTTTTCTCGTGAGCATCTTTTCTATATTCTAATGGTTGTTTTTGCCAACGATACGGGTGCCTACTTTGCAGGGAAAACCTGGGGTAAGACCCCTTTCTTTGCTGGGATTTCCCCAAAAAAGACTTGGGAGGGCTTTTGGGGTGGATTGGGGCTTTCCTTTTTGGTGGGCTACCTTGTTAATCTTAAATTTTCTCTTTTTGATGTGAGAACCTTCTTTCTTCTAACCTTTTTTGTTTCGCTATTTGGTACATTGGGGGACCTTTTGGAATCAGCTGTTAAACGCTCAGTTGGGAAGAAGGATTCTGGGGCATTGATCCCAGGACACGGCGGTATCCTTGATAGAATAGATGGTTTGCTTTTAGCCGGTCCTATCGGCTACATGATTTTAAAAATCTTGAGTTAGAGATGTTAAGCGTAGATTTTGCTTATGAACTTTTAAAAAAAGAGGAGGTGCCTGAGCACATAATCAGGCATTCTGAAAAGGTTGCCCTTATCTCCCTTTGTCTTGGCTCCTTTTTGAAGTATCTTAACAACCCCTCCCTTGACCTTACAGTCTTGACCGTTTCTGCTTTACTTCATGATGTAAGAAAGATAGCAAGCCTAAGAAGTGGAGAAAATCATGCCGCCTCGGGGTATAAACTTATGGCAAGCCTTGGTTATCCAAGGGTTGGCGAAATAATCTATGCTCATATCTTTCTCAAACTACCTAAGCCAGGCGAGCCTATCAAGGAAGAAGAAATCGTTTTTTATGCCGACAAAAGGGTAAAACACGATAACATCGTAAGCCTAAAGGAACGTTTTTCTGACCTTCGGGAGAGGTATGGAAGGACTTTAAAGGCAATCATTCGAATGAGGCTTCTTGAGGAGATGACCATACTTCTTGAAAAGAGGCTTTTCAAAGGGCTTCCTTTTAATCCTTCTGATTTAAATAAACTAAACAGGGTTAAGGAGGCACATGATGTCCTTAAAGACTGTCTTACGAGTAGCCCTGATTGCTGGTGGAACTTCCTCAGAGCGTGAAGTTTCTCTAAAGGGTGCAAGGGCGGTAGAGAAGGCTCTTGAAGAGCTTGGGCATAAAGTAGAATTTTTTGACCCAGCAACAGACCTTCTAAGGCTTGCTCAAAGGGCAGGGGAGTTTGATGTTGCTTTTTTGGTGCTCCATGGCAAGGGTGGTGAAGACGGAACCATACAGGGTTTCCTTGAGCTTTTAGGACTTCCTTATCAAGGAGCGGGTGTTTTAGGTAGTGCACTTGCCATGCATAAAGGTTTGAGCAAAAAATTGTATCAGTCTGCTGGTTTGCCTGTCCCTCGAGGTGAAACCTTCCATAAAGTTTATTCTTCAGCAAAGGCAATGTTTGAATATGCTAAAGTGCTTGGCTTTCCTTTAGTTGTTAAGCCTGCTACCCATGGCTCAAGCGTGGGAATGAGTATCGTTGAAAACCAAAAAGAGCTTTCTTCTGCGCTTGAGCTTGCTTTTAGCTACGATGATGAGGTTTTGATTGAAGAATACATTCAGGGTAGAGAAATTACCGGGGGAATACTTGAGGAAAAGCCCCTGCCTCTTGTTGAAATTATTCCCAAAGAAAGTAAATACTTTGACTATGAAACAAAGTACACTCCTGGCAAGGCTGAAGAGGTATGTCCAGCACCTCTTGAGGAAAAACTAACCGAAAAGGGTATGACTTACGCTCTTTTAGCTCATAAAGCTTTAAAGCTAAGGCACTATAGCCGAACAGATATGATCTTGAAAGGAGAGGAATTCTTTTTGCTTGAGACAAACACCATCCCAGGGATGACGGAGACGAGCCTTCTGCCCTTAGCGGCAAAGGTTGCTGGTTTTACCTTTAAAGACCTTGTGCAAAAGCTTTTAGAGTTAGCCCTAAATCAGCGTTAAGCTTGATAATAGCCTTGTTTAATCTTTTGCCCCTCAACCCCAAGATAGATAGCAGACTCAAGAAAGAGGTTTTTTAACGCCCCCTCTGGTAGGCTTTCCGCTATTTTTTCCATCTCAAAAGCCTGAGAAAGTAGAAAATCTGCTAAGGTCTGTGAAGAAGAAAAGTTTAAAGGAGTTTTGGCGATTTTATCTAAGAGGTCAAGAGAGAATTCAAGGCGTTCTGCCAAATACTTTACCTTTTCTCCTTCTGTTTGTTTAAGGCTCTCCAAGCTTTCAAGCTCTTTTATGGCTTCCTTAAGATAATCTTCGAAAACCTTTGGGTCTTTCTTGACAATGATTTCTGTTATGATACGATTAAAGTCAATCAAATTTTTAGGATCAATCCGCATGATGCTCACCTCATTATCTTTGTTTAATACTCTTATCGGTAAAAGTAAAGATAAATTTAAAACTTTCAAGGGGTTTATTCTTCTTTTATTAATAGTTGTCTCAGCTTATGGATGTGGGTGGGTGGTTGCTGGTGGAGGTGTTTACCAAGGATATAAAGTGGGGACGGATCCGAGGTCAGTTGGAACACAGCTTGATGATGCAGTAATCACAGCCAAAGTTAAGGCAAAGCTTATAGAAGACCCAGTTACTAAAGCAAGAAAGATCGATGTTGATACGGTTAACGGAGTTGTCACACTCACCGGTTTAGTTGATTCCGAGGAAGAGGTCAAGCGGGCTATTCAGATTGCCTCCTCAGTTCCTGGGGTAAAGAAGGTGGTAAACAATTTAAGAATAGGGCAGAGGAGTTTTTCTCAATATCTTTCTGATAAAGAGATTACCGCCAAGATTAAAGCAAAGCTTATTGCGGATCCTGAGCTAAAAGCTCTTAGCATAGATGTGGACACGGTGAATGGAGTTGTAACCCTTACGGGTGTAGTTGAGAGCGAAGCCCAAAAGGAGCGTGCAGTTTCCCACGCAAAAACCGTCCCGGGAGTTAAGTCCGTAATAGTAAACCTTCAAGTTGAAAGAAAATAACTGCCCTTTGCCGGTCATCCTGAGCGAAGCGAAGGATCTCAGAGGCCCTTCGGCCTTTCGGCCTCAGGGTGACCCCTC
>CAZJUD010000096.1:0-1947 GCA_964549125.1 uncultured Caldimicrobium sp. | reverse complement strand
TATAACTTCCATACCATGCCTCTTCCCATAAGGGATTAGACTTAAGACCCGCAAACCATCCTCGGGCTTTTCAGAAAAACAAACGACCTTAGCTAATTTCACAGAAGCCTTGCTCATTCTTTTCATCAGCCCCTTAAGAGCCCTATCGGAAGGTGTGCCCTCAAAATCATGGAAGGAAACAAGGGTCCTCTCCACAGGGAAGGGCGGCTTACCATTCCTTCTTAAATGCTCCTTCAAGGCTTTCCATTCAAGGTCAACAAGATAAGCTCCTACCTTAAGACAATGGCTAAGGATTTTTAGCCTTTCCTCTTCCGGGATCCTCCTCTTTCCTCCTTCCTCTGGGAGCCTACAGGTAAAGATAAATTGAGGAGAGGGTTTAGGAGGATTGACTTTTCCTGCCTTAAAAAGCCTTTCTATTTCTTCAAAGAAGGAAGAAATGTGAGTTGTCGTGAGCTCATCCTCTAAGTAATCAAGCCTTATCTCAAAAAGATGTGTAAGATGAAAGTTTTTCTCTACAACCTCTAAGATTTTACTCCAATTCTTTTCACCAACAGAAAGACAAAACATTTAGCACAGGCTTTTTTTAAAGGTCAAAGGTTGATAGATAGTCAAAGATCATCCTATCGTACTCGCTTGTAAGCTTAAAAACCTTTTTGGCAAGGTAAAACCTTGTCTTAAGCGTTGTGTTTCCTTGGGCCTTAATCTCAGATAGAACTAAAGGATAATCGGCAGGGTCAACGACAACCGTCACATACTTAAAGTTCTTTGCGCTTGCCCGAAGAAGGGTTGGACCACCTATGTCAATGTTCTCGATGGCAGTATCAAGGTCTCCCTTTTCTTTTACTACCCTGTCAAAGGCATAAAGGTTAACTACCACAAGGTCAATAGGCTTTATTCCCTGTTCTTTAATTGTCTGGACATGCTCCTCGTTATCCCTTTTAAAAAGGATACCTCCGTGAATCTTTGGATGAAGGGTCTTTACCCTTCCTCCAAGGATCTCAGGGAATCCAGTTAGCTCAGACACATCAACGACCTTTACCCCACCGTCCCTTAAGGTTCGAGCAGTCCCACCGGTTGAAATGATCTCTATCCCTAACGCCTGAAGCTCTTTAGCAAACTCTACAATACCAGACTTATCAGTCACGCTGATCAGAGCCCTCTCAATTCTTCCCATGATTTACCTCCATTTATTTAATTTCAACGATTTTCTGAGTATTTAAATAAACTCATTTTTCCTTGTCAAATCTTACTTCTATTAAAACATTTTCTCTTTTATATAGCTCCAAATTGTCTGCATTAAATTCTGGTTTCATTGATACTTTGACGTTGAATAAATCTATAAGACACCAACCAGTAATGATAAACTCTTTTTCCTTCTGCTCGTAGGTATCAAAGCAGATTAGTAAATGATGGGCATCCTGTTTTATCTTTTTCTTTGTATTTTTTAATGGAGAAAAGAAAAAATCCCTCGGTGAACCCACATCACGCCTTGAAGTCGCCTTTACCTCAAGATAGGTAAATCTTCCCGATTTATGGGTAATTTCTATGTCAGGATAACCCACCAAAGGCAATCTTTCAAAAGACTTAATCACTTTCAGTTTATCTTTATTTTCCTCAAAAAATGATGGTAGCATTTTTTCTGCAAATAATCCAACTTCATTATTACGAAAACTTCTTGACTTTTCAGACCCAACCATAGATTTGTAGAGTTCAGATGTGATAGGATTCTCGTAGTATTCTTTGGCAAAAGGATCAACAACTGTTCTAATATCTTCTAAAAGCAATTTATCTTCTTCATTCTCCATGTCTACTGGAATAATCTTCTTACCAATTGTAGATTCAACAATAATATGAAATTCTACCTTACTTAATGCTTTTAATATATTACGAATTAACTTTTCATAGTTTTCCATTTTCCTTTTAATCTCATTATCCCTCATTTTTAAT
>CAZJUD010000095.1:0-1729 GCA_964549125.1 uncultured Caldimicrobium sp. | reverse complement strand
AGCAAACAAGGCTGTTTTTGAAATCTTTAAAGACTTTTCTACTACTCCTACAACATATATTTTTGATCAAAGAGGGAACCTTGCTAACAAGGTCGTTGGCTATCAAAGCTTTGAAGATTGGAAGAAGACCCTTTCAAACTTAGTAAAGTGCAACTAAGGTAAGACCTCTATTGAAGGAGGTCCTGAAACGACCTCTCC
The DNA here is from genome assembly GCA_964549125.1 of uncultured Caldimicrobium sp. Lineage (GTDB taxonomy): Bacteria > Desulfobacterota > Thermodesulfobacteria > Thermodesulfobacteriales > Thermodesulfobacteriaceae > WYEG01. Next base: position 1,531 of record CAZJUD010000095.1, on the reverse strand, counting down.
TATCTGATAGAAGGAGTAAAAGCCCCTTTCAATAGCAGTTTTTTCAAACTTTTCTTTTAACTCCCTTGGGACGCAGAGCAAGACCCCGCCTGCGGTTTGAGCATCGGCAAGAAGGATCCGAATTTCATCCTTTATTTCAGGAGAGATTTTAACGAGCTTTTCACAAAAGTTAAGGTTTTCGTAATCACCTTCAGGTATTATGCCCATCCTTGCAAAATCTAAGGCGCTTTTAAGGTAGGGCACTTTGCCGGCGTAGATGATAAGCTTTTTTTGGCTTGCAAAAGCTACCTCCAAGGCATGCCCAAGCAGTCCAAACCCGGTAATGTCAGTTGCGCATCTTATACCAACCTCAACCATGATCTCTGAGATTTCCTTGTTTAAAGTAGTCATGATGCTAACCATTTCTTTGTATGGTGGATCATCTTCGCGAAAAAACCTGCCTTTGAAAGCGGTAGTAAGGATGCCTGTTCCTAAGGGTTTGGTAAGGTAAAGAAGGTCTCCTTCCTTGGCTTCTCTGTTAGTGATCACCTTAGAAGGATTAACAACACCCACCACCGCTAAACCATACTTTGGCTCTGGGTCATCAACGCTGTGTCCGCCAACTAAAAGAGCTCGAGCTTCCTTTAGCTTTGTTAGCCCACCTTCTAAGATTTTCTTCAAGACCTCACGGGAAAGCCCTTTTTTTGGGAAGCCTATTAGGTTTAGGGCAAGGAGGGGCTTTGCACCAGCTACATAGATGTCAGAGAGGGAGTTTACTACGGCAATCTGTCCGAACACAAAGGGGTCGTCAACTACCGGAGTGAAAAAATCTGCACTAAACACTAAGGCTAAATCTGGGGTTAAGCGGTAGATTGCAGCATCTGCCCCATGCTCAAAGCTTTGAATAAGGTCAGGGTGAGAGGGTAGGGGAAGCTCCTTAAGCACCTCCACAAGGAACCCCTGTGGAAGCTTGCTTGCTCAGCCAGAAGCCTTAACCATTTGAGTAAGCTTAATCTCTTGCACATTCATGCTGATCACCCTTAATCTTCCTTACCGCATGTTCAATCACCTCTGTAAGATGGGGAAAGATTTCCTCTATGGCTTTTGGGCTACCAGGTAGATTGATTATTAAAGTTTCTCCGCGGATCCCAGCCTTTGCTCGGCTTAGCGCCGCAAGGGGAGTCCTTTGAAAGCTAAGAAAGCGTATGAATTCGGCAATCCCTGGGATTTCCTTCTTTATAACCTGAGAGGTAGCATCAGGCGTTACATCCCGAGGATGAACACCCGTCCCTCCAGTAGTAAGAATAAGGTCAACTTTAAGGGTATCCGCTAAAAAAACAAGCTTCTCAGCGATCAAGTCCCTTTCATCGGGAAGGATTTCGTAGTGCTTAATTTCCCAGTTAAGGGCGTTGCAGAATTTTTGGAGTAGTTTGCCAGATAGGTCTTCCCTCTCTCCGCGACTTCCCTTATCGCTTAAGGTGAGGATGGCTACAGAAGGCTTAAGTTTTTGCATGGTTAAATCTAAGTATAATATTGAAATTTAAGAAGACAA
>CAZJUD010000094.1:0-18263 GCA_964549125.1 uncultured Caldimicrobium sp. | reverse complement strand
TTCGCTTTGCGCAAAATTGGGGGGAAAGGATTTTTCGAACAACCTCAGTTCGTTTAAAAAGAATGTTCTAAAATTTTAAGCGATTGCTCAACAGGTTTTATCAGGTTAATAAAACAAGGAGTAAATGAAGGGGTGAGCGGTGGCTTGCCCTGACAAAAAATTCGGGAATCGGCAGTTGCCCTAAAAAATTTTTATTTGAAGTTATGGGTCACTCACCTTGGCTCAAGTTATCAAAATGATAATAGCATTCTGAGGCGTTAGGTGAAAAAGGTTTAAAGTGTTTTCCCATGATAGAGAGGCCATCTGCTAAAATTGGAGAAAATTTCACCATTGACATTTTTTCTAAAAATATTAAAAAAAACAGCACTCAGAAATTAGCGATGAAAAAAAATCCTCAAATTTATTCGAGGAGGGTATTATGAGCGCATGGAGGCTTGACCGAAGGGAGTTTTTGAAGGTTTTAACGGCAGCTGTAGCGACGATGGGGTTTCCAGCAAGCTTTATCGATAAGGTAGAGGCGGCAGTCGCCACGAAGAAAAAGCCAACCGTCATTTGGCTGAACTTCATGGAGTGTACAGGTTGCACAGAGACCCTTTTAAGGGCCTCTCATCCACCGTTGGGAAGGTTTTTGCTCGAGATCGTAAACCTTGAATACCATGAAACCATTATGGCTGGGGCTGGTGCTCAGGCAGAGGAGGCTTTGGAAAAGGCAATGAAAAATTACAAAGGCGAATACATCCTGGTGGTAGAAGGTGCTGTTTCAACGAAGGACGGTGGCATATATTGCCAGATAGGCGGGAAACCGGCTATACAAATTTTGAAGGATGTAAGCAAAGATGCCAAGCTTATCATTGCTTACGGGACCTGTGCATGCTTCGGTGGAGTACAAGCTGCCTATCCCAACCCCACTGGAGCGGTGGGAATAGGTGAGGTTATAGGAAAAGATAAGCTTATCAACATCCCAGGCTGTCCACCAAACCCATACAACCTTCTCTCAACAGTTCTTTATCTACTAACCTTTGGTAGGCTACCGGAGATGGACGAGCTTAAGAGACCAACCTTTGCTTACGGAAGAAGGATCCATGATCATTGCGAAAGGAGAGCACATTTTGACGAAGGAAGGTTTGCGGAAGCTTTTGGAGATGAGGGGCATAAGAAAGGATATTGTCTCTACAAGCTTGGCTGTAAAGGTCCAGTTACTTATGCCAACTGTTCAGTCATTAAGTTCTGTGATGTGGGAGCCTGGCCTATTGGGTCAGGTCATCCCTGCATGGGTTGCACTGAGCCAGGGTTCTGGGACACCATGACTCCATTCTATAAACATCTACCTCAGGGACCAGGTAATATCATTTCAGATGCAGAAAAGATTGGAGGAATGGCTCTTGCTGGTGCTGGAGCAGTCATTGCTTTCCATGCAGGCGCTGGTGTAATAAAAAAAGTGATCAAAGGAACAAAACAGGAATCACAGGCTTCTTCTTCAGGCGAAGAAAAATCTTAAAGAAAGGAGGGGTAAGTTATGGGCAAAAGAATTACTATAGATCCTATCACAAGGATTGAGGGGCATCTTAGGATAGATGTTGAATTAGATGGAGGGAAGGTTCGCGATGCCTGGGCTTCAGCCCAGATGTGGAGAGGTATTGAAGTGATTTTAAAAGGTAGAGACCCAAGGGATGCTTGGGCTTTTACCCAGAGGTTCTGTGGAGTTTGCACAACCGTTCATGCCATTGCCTCTGTTAGAGCGGTTGAGGATGCTCTGGCTTTAGAAATTCCTCTTAACGCTCAGTATGTGAGAAACATAATCCTTTGCGCCCATGGTCTTCATGACCATATAGTTCACTTCTATCATCTTTCAGCCCTTGATTGGGTTGATGTAGTTTCAGCTCTTAAGGCTGACCCAAAAAAGACGGCAGAGCTTGCCCAGACGATTTCTGATTGGGATGGAAACAGCGAAACCTACTTCAAGAGCGTAAAAGAAACCTTAGCAAACTTTGTTGCTTCAGGACAGCTTGGTCCCTTTGGTTCAGGATACTGGGGACATCCGGCGATGAAGCTCCCTCCTGAGGTTAATCTTTTGGCGGTAGCTCATTATCTAACTGCCCTCGATTATCAACGTTATGCCAACCAAGTTGTGGCAATTTTTGGGTCAAAGACCCCTCACATTCAAACTGTTGTCGTGGGTGGGGTTGCTTTAGCCATCAATCCTGATAATAAAGCAGCCTTGAACATGGAGAGGCTTGCCTATGCTCGGGAGCTCCTTTTAAAAGTAAAAACCTTCACGCAAAAGGTCTACCTAAACGACGCCATAGCCTTGGCAGCTCTTTACAGTGATTGGTTAAAGATTGGGCGGGGTGTGGATAATTACCTTGCCGTTCCGGATTTACCTCTTGACACCAAAGGAACAAAGTTTGACTTGCCGGGTGGAACCATATTCAACGGCGATCTTTCAACATACAAACCCATTTCCAGCTTTGGCGACCCCTACTTTAGAGATAATGTTACCGAGGCGGTTATCCATTCCTGGTACAAGAACATCGGAGCAAAGCATCCATGGGAAGGCGATACTATCCCAGAATACACTAAGTTTGACTATAACGGAAAATACAGTTGGGCTAAAGCTCCAAGGTTTAAAGGGGAGCCGATGCAGGTAGGACCATTAGCTCAGGTCTTGATGGGTATTGCCTCAAAAAATGAATTATTCTTAAAATGGACAAAATATACCCTTGAAAAGTGCTCAGCCCTTGCCAAGACTCAGATCACTACAGAGCATTTAAGGTCAACGATGGGCAGGCACTTAGCAAGGGCTATAAGAGCAGCAGTCCTTGCTGACTTAGCCTTGAAGCATCTTGACCTTCTTGAACAGAACATCGCTAAGGGCGATTTAGACATCTATCCCTATAGGAAGGGCGTCAATTTCCCTGAGAGGGAGATCAAAGGATTTGGTTTTCATGAGGCTCCAAGAGGAACCCTTTCTCACTGGGTTGTGATTGAAAAGGGAAAGATCAAAAACTATCAGGCAGTTGTCCCTTCAACCTGGAACGTTAGCCCAAGGGATGAGAAGGGAAAGCGCGGTCCCTATGAGGAGGCTTTGATAGATAATCCTGTTGCTATCCCTGAAAAGCCTCTTGAGGTGTTAAGGACTATTCACTCCTTTGACCCCTGCATTGCCTGTGCAGTACATCTTATTGATGGAAGGGGAAGGGAAATAACCAGGGTAAAAGTCTTGTAAAGAGGAGGTAAGGCTATGATAAACAATAACCTCTTTAAAAGAGTATATGTTTGGAGTGGAGCTTTAAGGATTTATCATTGGGCTTTTGCCTTATCCATCATAACCTTGATCCTAACTGGTCTTTATATTCACGAACCTTGGATGACTTCTTTATTGGGTGAGTATAAGCCTTCCTATGTGATGCTCACCATGAGATACTTACATTTTGTTGCCGCATACTTTTTTATCGCAGCCATACTGATTAGGTTTTACCTTTTCTTTTTTGGAAATAAATACGAAAAACCCACAGATTATCTCCCTATTAATAGTAAAAATTTGCGCTTACTGAAGGAAGATATCAAGTTTAAGCTTTATCTTACTGACCATTGCGAAGAAAAACTTGGACATGTAATTTTGGCTGGGATAACTTACTTTTTAGTGTTTATTGCTGGATTGGTTATGATAATCAGCGGTCTTTACATGCTTTATCCTGAAGTTAGCGTGTTTAAGAAGCTTGGGCATCTATTTTTTGGCACTCAACAGACGGCGCGAAACATTCATTATCTTCTTTTTTATTTCTTTTCCCTTTTCGTAATCATTCATCTCTATATACTTGTGTGGACGGAGCTTCGCACCCATGAATCCATTATCTCAAGCATCTTCTCTGGGTACAAATTTGCTAAGGTGGATGATAAAAAGGAGGATTAGCGAGAGGCTAATCTGTATTTAAAGTAGGCAAGGCAGGCCCCTTCGTTAGAAACCATACAGGGTCCGACTGGGGTCCTTGGGGTGCAGGTCCTACCAAAAAGCTTGCACTCCCAAGGCTTTGCTTTTCCTTGCAAAATCATCCCACAGAGACATCCTTTCGGGGCTTTTTCTTCGTATTGGCAAGGAAAGATGGCTTCGGCATCCAAAAAAGAGAAGTCTTCTTTGAACTTATAGGCGCTTTTTGGGACATATCCAAAGCCACGCCAGGGGAAGGCACCCCTCACTTCAAAAACTTCATCCATAAGCCTTTGAGCAGAAACATTGCCTTCAGGTTTTACGACCCTTTTATATTGGATCATCACCTTGGCTTTTTTCTCTTTGATTAAATCAACAAGATGGTCCAAAGCAAGTAATATGTCAAAGGGCTCAAATCCTGCGATCACCATAGGGGTCTGATGTTTTAAGGAGACCTCTTCCCAAGGTTTTGCACCTATGATCGCTGAGACATGTCCAGGGGCAACGATTCCGTCAACCTTTAGTCCGTTGGTTAGGAGAAAATCAAGAATCTCGGTTGAAATAACGTGATTTGAAACGATTAGGAGGTTTCTTATGCCCTCTTCTTTTATTCTTTTAGCTAAGAAGGCTGTGTGTGGAGTTGTAGTTTCAAACCCTATGGCAAAGAAGATAATCTTTTTCGAAGGGGTTTCCTTGGCTATAGCTATGGTAGCAAGGCTTGAATCGACTATTCGGACATCCTTCCCCCTTGCTCGAACCTGTTGAAGAGAGATTCCATTACTTCCAGGAATACGTATTAAGTCTCCGTAAGTGGTAAGGATAACATCTTCTCTTTCGGCAAGGTTTAAGGCATAGTCAATCCTACTTTGAGCGATGACGCAAACTGGACAGCCTGGTCCATGAACAAACTCTATCCATTCTTCCAAGGCTTGATCTATTCCATGCCTTAAGATGACATGAGTATGTCCTCCGCAAAACTCAAGGATTCTAATTCTTTCTTTAAAATTAAGTCCGGAAAGCTTTTCTTTAAGCTTTGACAGGAGCGGTTTTAATACCTTGGGATCTGAGAGGAGGGTAAGAACTTCAGAGTTTTTCAATTTCTTCAGCCCAGAAATTTATTGTTTCTAAGGCTTGCCCTTCATCTACCTTGGCTATAGCAAACCCTACATGAACTAAAACCCAGTCTCCTGGCTTTACTTCTTCGGGCAGAAGAGAAATGTATATTTCCTTCTTTACTCCCCTTGATTCTGCAAGGGCAGTAAAAGGACCAGTAATCTCTAAAATTTTAAAGGGGTAGCCAAGGCACATCTTATCTTCTCGTTTGCTTGTAAACGTGAAGTATCCTTTGCAGGGCGGTAACATGAGTTAGGATGGAGATCACCGTTAAATAGAGAAAGATTGCATCCAAAAGAAGGGAGATGATGAGCAAAAAGACCCTTTCAAACCGGGTAAAAAGCCCAACCTTACATTGAAGCCCCAGACCTTCAGCGCGAGCTCGGGTATAACTAACCATAAGAGAGCCAGTTAGGGCTACAAAGGATAAGATTATTCCTGCTCCCGAGCCTATGTATATGTGGTAGAGGCAAAAGGCAAGGAAGATGAACATCTCTCCGTAGCGGTCAAGGGTTGAATCAAGGAAGGCTCCAAAGGTGGTAACCATGTTGCCAACCCTTGCTAACATCCCATCGACGGCATCAAGGGGAGCAAATAGAAGAAGCAAAATCCCAGCTAAAAGAAACTGCCCCTGAGCTATAAAAACAGAAGAAACTGCAAAGCCAAAAAGACAAACTAAGGTCACATGGTTTGGCTTTACCCCAAGCCTAAGTAAGAACCGAGCAATTGGTATAAGAATGGGTTCAGTCGTAGCTCTTACCTTTTCTGAGAAGGCAAGCTTTTCTAACATTTGTTATTATTTTAGCACCCATTTACTTATCCTCAAGGCTAAATTTCATAAAGCTTTCTTTCAAGCACCCTGTACTGCAAGGCTTCAAGAACATGTTCCTTAGCAATACGCTCCCTTCCCTCAAGGTCAGCGATTGTTCTTGCAACCTTTAACACCTTGTGAAGCGCCCTTGCTGAAAGGGATAGCTTCTTTGCTGAAGCCTCAAGGAAGGATTCTACCCCAGGCTCAAGAAGGCAAACCTTTTTTATCTCCTTTGGTTTGAGCTCTGCGTTTGTTTTATCACCTTGCCGTTTCTTCTGTTTTTCCCGTGCGAATAAAACCCTTTCACGGACCTCAGCTGAGCTTACTCCAGATCCCTTCTTTTCTGACAAAAGTTCCCCTATTTCAACTGGTGGGACTTCTACATGAAGGTCTATTCTATCAAGGATAGGACCTGAGAGCTTGCTTTTGTATTTTCTTATTTCCTGAGGGGTGCATTGGCAGGCTTTGGTAGGATGCCCAAGATAGCCACATTTACAAGGGTTCATGGCGCAGACTAACAAAAAACGAGCTGGGTAGGTGACGGTTGCGTTTGCCCGAGTGATAACCACATAGCCATCTTCAAGGGGTTGCCTCAGAGCTTCTATTACATCTCTTCTAAACTCCGGAAATTCATCCAGAAAAAGGACCCCGTTATGGGCAAGACTAACCTCACCTGGACGTGGAGGATTACCCCCTCCGATCAACCCTACTTCAGAAACAGAAAAATGGGGATTTCTAAAGGGTCTAAAGTTAATGAGTGGTCTTTCGGGGGTTAAAAGTCCTGAAACCGAATAGATGTTGGTTGTTTCAAGAATTTCCTTATCTGACATAGGAGGCAAAATAGTAGGCAACCTTTGGGCAAGCATGGTTTTTCCAGCCCCGGGAGGTCCTATGATAAGGATGTTGTGGTTGCCTGCTCCGGCGATCTCCATCGCCCTTTTGGCAAGCTCCTGCCCCACAACCTCGCTAAAATCAACCTCATACCTTGGCAAAAAGCTCTCACCCCGTAGGGCATTAGCCTCAAGCCCACCTTCACCCGTAGTAAGATAGGTAAAAACTTCCCTAAGATGGGAAAAAGCCCGAACCTTTACTCCTTTGACCAAGGACCCTTCTTTTAAGTTTTCAGCAGGTAGTATAACTTCATCAAGGTTTAACTCCTTAGCCAACATAACAGATGGCAAAATCCCTTTAACTCCCTTTAGGCTCCCATCAAGAGAAAGCTCCCCAAGGAAAGCTTTTCTTTCCACAGCGCTTTTAGGAACGATTTCTTCGGCAACCAAAATACCTACAGCCATCGCCAGGTCAAAATGAGACCCCTCCTTTCGTAAGTCCGCAGGAGCAAGGTTTATGGTTATTTTGCTTAACGACGGAGAGAAGCCAGAATTCTTTAAGGCTGAACGTAGTCGCTCTCTGCTTTCCTTTATGCTGCTATCAGGAAGCCCAACGATAGTAATTCCAGGTAGCCCTTTAGATAGGTCGACTTCAACTTCAACTAAATAGGCATCAATGCCAAGGATGGCAAAGCTTAAAACTTTACTTAGCATCAATCAAAAAGATGGGGAGGTAAAACCTCCCCGATATAAGCCTTTAAGAGTCTTGTAAAATATTATCCACCAACGCCAATGAACTGGAGGAACTTAGGTACAACTGGGTTGGCATAGAGCAAGATAAGGGCGATAACCAGAGCATAGATGACCTGTGTTTCAACGAGAGCTATACCAAGGATCATGGTAACGGTTAGCTTACCGGAAAGTTCAGGGTTTCTTGCGATACCTTCGCAGGCACCGCGGGTTGCCTGACCGATTCCGATACCGCAACCAAGAGCACCTAAGCCAACGCCAATACCTGCAGCAAGGATGATGGCTGAGTAAATGCCAAAACCTGTTACCATCCTGTCACCAACTGCAGCAGCTGCCTTAGCTGCTTCCTCAGCAAAGGCAGGTGAACCTAAAAGCAATCCCAAGAGAGCAGCTGAGAACAACAAGAAAAGATTCCGCATACCCACACCTCCTCTAAAAGTTTTTTATTTTTTATTTCCCGAAAATCAGAAGGTCTTATACCCCCTGATTTGCTCATACTTAATGGTGCTCTTCAACAGCTCCCGCAAAGTAAACCAAGCTTAAAAGCACAAAGATAAAGGTTTGAATAAAACCAACGGCAACTCCAAGGATCATAACCGGAAGAGGAGCAAAAAATTTTCCACCAAGCATGGTCAGAATACCTAAAAGTATCTCTTTTGAAAGAAGGTTCCCAAACAAACGGAAGGAAAGGGATAGTATCCTCCCTACATGACTAAATATTTCCGCAGGTAGCATCAAAGGGATTAGCCAGGGTATAGGACCAAGAAAATCCTTAAAGTAGGCTAAGCCTTTGTATTTCAAACCAAGGTAATGATAATAAACTATAGTAATTAGGGTTAACCCAAGGGTAACATTGATGTTAGCTGTGGGGGACATAAAGCCAGGCACCAAACCAAGAAGATTACAAAAGAGAATGTAAAAGGCATAAGCGGTTATTAAAGGAAAAACAGTGGGCATGAGCTCATCAACTTTATCATGAGGAAGGTTTTGTCTACAGAAATTATGAATACTTTCTATGGCAATTTCTAAAAGATTTTGAGCACCACTTGGTATAAAGTCGCTTTTTCTTGTCCCAAAGATGGCTAATAGTAAAATAAGTAGAATGACAAAATAGCTATGAACCATGTGAGGAGCAAGTAAAACCGCTAAAACACCGTACTTCTCAGGATGTTCATAATAATGGAACCCGGAAGGTAATCCGAGTTTTTCTAAGATAAGCGTTAAGAATAGGATAGGATGTTCCATCTTCCGCCTCCTTTAACAAATCTCTTTTCTTTTCAAAGTGTACCAAAGGGTTAATAGAAATATCTGAGCATACACTAAGGTAAAGCCGGCTATAATAAAAACTGGGTGTAATTTTAGCCAAGTTATAAGAAAATAAAATATCAACCCCAAAGCCAAAAGTCTAAGATAAACCTTTATTAAAAAAAGCGTCCTTTCCTTCTGATATGGTTTTTCCATACAACACATAACATTATTGTAAACCTTTTGTAAAAACTTCTTACCATCCTCTTTAAGGGTAAAGAGATTTAGATAACCTAAAAGAGCTCCAACTAAAAAAGAAAAGGATATTAAAGGAGAAAAGTAGATTAGCGAAAGTAATGAAAATCCAACTAAGGTTGCCAAAATGCTTAAATTTCTTAAATCCTTAAAAAAAGGGTTATTATCAGCTTTTTCCATTATCCTTTTCCTTAAACCTTTTTCTTGTGTAGTATAGAAGGTTTTTTATACCTCCAATGGCACCAAAGATGATAAAAATGGTAGTTATCCAGGGGGATGTCCTGCCATGCAAAAGTTTTTCTTCTATAAACCAACCGGTTATTGCACCCGCTAAAATAGACCCCATAACAGCTAAGCCTATGGCAATACTCTCTCCAAGGACTGTCAATAAAAATTTTAGGTTGCTATCTTTCCGTTGGTTCAATTTAACAAATAATAGAAGATTAAAGCCCTTGTTCCAAGTTTTAAAAACATCCTTTTTTGACAAATAGCCTGTTTAACTTTAAATTTTATAAATTAATTGCTATCTTTTGCATGTTTGCTTTTCTTTTTCCTTCAAAGAATTCCTTTACCTGTTCTACGAAGGCTTCTATCCTCATCTTGGTCCCCAGGGCCTTTTGCCCATCGCAAGGGACAGTTAACAGAGGTAGTCTTTCGCCTTCTTCATCTCTAATTCTCTTAAGGATTGCTGCTTGGACGTTCCCTGGCATGCAGGCAAAGGGGATAACGTTTATCAGTCCGGATACCCCCTTTCTTAAATAATCCCGTGCCTTCCCTACGGAAAGCATGACCTCACCGCCTTCATAGTCTGGATGAACATACTTTTTAGCCAATCTTTCAAGTTCCTCGATGGTTGGTTCATGAGGAAAATCAACCAGGTCTTCTATTAACCTTATGAACTTTTCTTCTTCCTTCATCTGGAATTGATTTTCCAGAATGAACTTAAAGACTGCGCCAAGCTTACCTTCCCTTTTTGCCCACTTTTTAGAAATATAGTTTATAAAGTAGATCCATTCCCCTACCGGAGGAAGGAGCACTTCAATCCCCATATCTTCAAGCATGCGGTAGAGGTTTTCGTTAGAAAAGCGGTTGTTCCTTACGTAAATCTCACCTACAACGCCAACCTTAGGGAGCTCAACCTCCTTCCTTTCTATTTTCAAAAACTTTTCTCTTATCTGAGCTAAGGTTGAAACCAAGTCCCCTTTTTCTTCAACCGTCTTTTCAATCAAGGAAAGCCCCTCTTTGTAAACCTCATCAACTTTGGCTTTATCAACGGCGTATGGTCTTATGGCTCGATACATCTTGTCAAGAATGTCCACGGCAACCACACCCCGCCAGGCGATCTTGGTAAAATCCCTCCCCACGATGCCAAGGTCGTCGTAAAACTCGATGTCCTGCTGGGGTGAATAAATGGGAAGTCTCTCAAGCCCGAGGTCTCGAAGGATCTTCCTCTGAAGCCTGTTGTACTGTCCAAATCTACAAGGACCAGATCCATCAGGCATGAAGTAGATCGCCTTGTCAGGGTCAAAGTCTGGACGGTTGATAAGCTTTATGAGGTCCCCTGTTGTCAATACAGTGGGATAGCATTCCTTGCCAGAGGTGTAGCGTCTCCCAAGCTCGAGGGATTCTTCATCAGGCTCAGGCAAGGCTTCAGCTTTTACCCCGCAAGCTCTAAAGGCAGCTGCTAAAACCCTTGCATGGTCTGCCATGTAGGGGATGTAGATTGTTCTTTCCTCTGAAGGATGAACCTTCTGAGGAGTAAAACTTCTATTTAATGTAAAGGGTTTAAACTTTCCTTTAAGGCTATCAACGAAGGCTTCAAGCCTTGTGATAACGCCTGCCTCTGCGCTATGTTCGTCAACTTCAAGCTCAAGATAGGGCTTCCCAGCAAGCAACTCCTCAAAGAAATGTTGAATGAAGGAATCCGGTCCGCAGGAGAAGTTGGTAAAGTAGATGGGGAAAAGGTTGGGCTTCTCTCTAAGATAATGAGCAGCAAGCAAGAATCTTTGCCCGTATTCCCAGTACATGCCCTCAAGCCCGTCCGTTGTTTTAACCTCATCAAGGGGTAGCATGTCAACAGGCAAGCCTAAAAGGCCAAGCTTTCTTATCTTGAAGTGTAAGCCAAGGTTTGCACCCGGGTCGCAGGAGTTGTAAGGTCTTCCAACTACGACAAGGATGAGCTTGTCCGCAAACTCTTCAAGAAGTTCTTTCCCTCGAGCCTTTAAAAAGTGATGAAATTCCTCCTGAGCAAGCTCAGCTACCCTCCAAGCTTTCTTCACCTTATCTAAAGGTTCATCAAGCATTTTGGCTAATTCCTTTAGTTCTTCGTTCAACACCCCTCCACCTCTTCCAAGATGGAAAACAGGTCTTAAGGCTTTTGCGTTATACTTTTCAAAGGAGAGACTTGTTTCGATGATCCACGGAACCCCCTGAACCCAAGGGCAGATCTTCCCAAGCTTAAAATGGGGAGCTTCAGGTGGCAGGTCCGTTATCTGGGGCAAAAATATGTTCTTTACTCCAAGCTCAAGAAGCTTGTAGATGTGTCCAAGAGCTATCTTCACAGGAAAGCAGGGCTCCCCTGGGGCAAGTTCACAGCCGATCTTGATTATTTCTTTTGAAGTAGGCGGAGAGAGAAGGACTTTATAGCCAAGCTCAGAGAAGAAGGTGGCAAATAGGGGGAGCCATTCAAACATCTGAAGAGCCCTCGGGATGCCGATCACCCTCTCCGAGGATGGGTCTCCTTCAAAGGGAGGCACAAAGGAGAGAAGCTTTGCCTCTCTTTCTAAGATAGGGTTTGGCAAGCTTTCTTTTGGTTTTCTGTGGTCAAGCTCGTATCTATCACACCTTCCGCCGTAGAATAAGGTTGTTCCGCCGTCTAAGGTTACTTTGTGGATTTCGCATTGGTTAGGGCAATGATGGCATTCAAAGGAGGAAATTAAATACTTTACGTTTACCAGATCAAAGCCTTTGAACTTACTTTCTCCTTTGGTTTCCTCTTTAGCGAGAAGGGCTACACCGATGGCACCGGTTACCTCGTTGTTTGGGGGAACGATGACCGTCTTACCGAGAACCTTCTCAAAGGCTGAGACAACGCCCTTGTTGCAGGCAACGGCTCCCTGAAAGAAGATTTTATTGCCAATCCTCCTATCTTCTACCACCTTGTTCAGATAATTGTAGACGATGGAATAGCAAAGCCCGGCAACGAGGTCCTCCTTGGGGAACCCCTGCTGTTGATAGTGTAAAAGGTCAGATTGCATAAAAACGGTGCATCTTTCTCCCATCTTTAAAGGAGCCTTGCTTTTTAAGGCATAATCGCCAAACTCCTCAATGGGGATGCCGAGTTTTACCCCTTGCTCTTGAAGGAAAGAGCCTGTTCCAGCGGCGCAGGCTTTATTCATGGTAAAGTCGGCAATTGTTCCCTTATCAAGGTAGATGTATTTAGAGTCCTGGCCTCCTATCTCAAAGATGGTGTCAACCTCTGGGTCGATGTATAAGGCACCGAAGGCTTGAGCGGTGATCTCATTCCGAATAACATCCGCCCCTACAAAATCTCCCACCAAATAGCGACCAGAGCCGGTTGTGCCAACACCTTTTACTTTTACCTTCTCTGGGAGCTTTTTCCTCAGGTCAAGAAGACCTTTTTTAACGCTCTCTAAGGGTTTTCCATGATGGAAAAGATAGGTCTTTGCGATAAGACGCCCCTCCTTATCGATGGCTACAAGCTTTGTGCTAACGGAGCCAACGTCGATCCCCAAATAAACTTCTACTTCCTCATCCTTATCAACCTTAGGAATGGTAAATCTTCTCCAGAGCTTTTCTGACTCTTCTAAGGATTGACAAGGATAGAGAACTTTATGCCTTGGGACTTCTATATTTCTTTCCCTAAGATAGGCAGTCAAGACATCTGAACCACGATAAGGGGAGCTTGCTTTACCTTCAAGACCGTAAAGGGCTGCCCCAATGGCTCCCATTATCTTAAAATGCTCTGGGATGATCAACTCATCGTCCGTTAGACCAAATATCTCCTTTATGGCTCGCCTTACGCCAAGGTTTGCCGCAACCCCTCCTTGAAAAACAAGAGGCGGACGAATGGGTCTTCCCTTGGCAAGGTTACTTTTTAAGTTCCTTATGATGGCAAAGCAGAGTCCGGCTATTATCTCTTCATCTGGCACAGCTGCCTGCTGAAGATGGATCATGTCCGATTTAGCAAAGACGGTGCAGCGACCGGCAATCCTGGGGATGTTCTTAGCAAGGGTTGCCTTATAACTAAATTCTTCTATGGTATAACCAAGGCGTGCTGCCTGTTGTTCTAAGAAGGAGCCAGTTCCAGCAGCACAAAGGGTGTTTAAGGCAAAGTCTTCGATCTCAGGTTGCCCTCTCTCGTGGGTTATGAAGACAAGCTTTGAGTCCTCACCGCCGATGTCGATTATGGTCCGTGCCTGAGGATGGAAAAAGGTCGCTGCTTTGGCATGAGCCATCACCTCGTTCACAAAGGCAACCCCAAGGATCTGAGATATAGTTTTCCCTGCTGTCCCAGTGCAGGTTAGACCCGATAGCTTTTCTCCAAAGGTTTTCTCAACTTCGGAAAGAAGGTCCCTTGCCTTCTCAATGGGTTGACCATGAGTTCTCTCATACTTTGAGAATAGAATTTCTTTCTTTTCGTTCATTACTACAACCTTTGCTGTCCCAGACCCGACATCAAGCCCTACATACAACACAGCCCTTACCTCCTAAGTGAGGGATTTTACTTTATTTTAATTCATAACTTCTTTAATTGAAAGATTAAAAGTCAAAGGCTTAAGGATTGCGTTTTTGTTTTGGTTGCCTCAACCGGCATGCTAAGCCAAGGCCCCATTTTTTGTCGCCCTGACTAAAGGAAGGGGTCTACTATTGGGATGTCTTACTATTTCTCGGCAGGATTGGTGTTTGGGTGAGATGTAAAACCTTGAAATGGCTTTCATAGCCGATGTCCTTTGGCTACGCCTAAAGTAATAGAGTGGCCCACAGGTTGAGCTTTTTTGGTATTGACTGCTAACCTGAAGGTCTTATAATATTTAAAAACACCTAAGGAGGTAAAATATGCCTTTTATGGAATGGAGCGACAAGCTTGTTACTGGTGTCAAGGAGTGTGATGAGCAGCACAAAAAACTTGTTAGCCTTATCAACGAGCTCTACGATGCTATGAAACAGGGAAAGGGGAGGGATGTCCTTGATAAGATGCTTGATGAGCTTGTAAAGTATGCGGGCTTTCATTTTACAACCGAAGAAACATTGATGACAAAGTATGGTTATCCTGAATTATCAACCCATAAAAAGGAACACGAAGCCTTCAAGGCAAAGATCAAAGAATTTTTAGATAAAAAAGCAAAAGGTGAGGTTACGCTTACCGTTGAGTTGATGTCCTTTCTAAAGGACTGGCTTGTAAAACACATCATGGGAACGGACAAGAAGTATGGTCCCTTCCTCACAGAAAAGATGAAGAAATAATTAAATGAGTCTTATCTCAATCCCCAGAATCTTTTTATTACTTTTACTTACCCTTTTTCTTTACTCCTGTGCAAGGGAGCAGCCTGCCTACTTGCCACCAAGGCAGTTAGAGTCCTTGAAGGTTGTTTTAGTTTGGCCAGTTGATCTTTACTGCGATCCCCCATCCCCTATCCCCTTTTACTGCCCGGTTAGGAATATCATTCCCGGTGAAATTTCTCTCTCTGCTAAAGAAGTAATGGAGAAGCTTTTGCGGACAAGTCTTGAGAAATTCTCTGATAGGCATCATTTCCTCTTTTTGGACGAGGGAACATCGGAGCTACTCCTTGAAAGGGTCTTGGAGGAGAAGGTCCAAAGCCCTGAGGTTGCGGTAAAAATGATAGCGGACTCTGCTAAAGCTGGCTCAATTCTATATCTACGCATCTATCGTTTTAAGGAAAGAATAGGAAGGGGTATAGGGGTTAGTGAGCCAGCAAGCGTTGCCTTTGCCTTATTCCTTTATGACGGGCAAACGGGAAAGCTTCTCTGGCATGATGTCTTTGATGAGACCCAAAAGCCCCTTTCCGAAAACCTCCTAAACCTTAGCCTTTACAAGTCTATAAAATGGCTCACAGCTGAAGAGCTTGCCAAAAACGGTTTAGAAAAAATCCTTAGAAGGTCGCCATTTGCTAAATGATCCTAATCCCTGCCATAGACTTAAAAGGAGGAAAAGTAGTTCGGCTCTTTCAAGGTGATTTTTCAAAGGAAAAGGTCTATGGAGATGATCCCCTTACCTATGCTAAATACTTTGAGAAGCTTAGAGCAAAGAGGCTTCACATCGTTGACCTTGATGGGGCAAGGGAGGGTAGGCCAGTTCATAGAGACTTGATCCTTAGGTTGATAAAAGAAATCTGTATCCCCCTTCAAGTAGGAGGCGGAATAAGGACGGAGGAAGATGTTTCATCCTACCTTAATGCTGGCGTATCTCAGGTTATTCTTGGCACAAAGGCCGTTGAGGACTTAAGCTTTTTAGAAAGAATTTGCCACAAATTTCCAGAAAGGGTCATCGTTAGCGTTGATGTAAAGGGAGAGTTTGTTGCCATCTCAGGCTGGCTTGAGGTCTCATCTGTCAGGTATTTGGACTTTATCCAAAGATTAAACGAATTTCCACTTTTTGGTTTAATCCTAACTATGATTGAGAGGGATGGCACGCAGGCTGGCATAGACCTTGAGAGGTTAACCAAGGCTTTAGAGGTCTCAAGGCATCCTCTTATCCTTGCCGGAGGCGTAGCAACTATTGAAGACCTAAAGCTTCTCAAACCCTTGAGTCCAAAGGGACTCTTTGGAGTGATCTCTGGAAGAGCCATCTACGAAGGAAGCTTGGATTTAGTGGGTGCACTAAGATTTCTTGAAACAACTTCACAATAAGTAAAGTTTTAATCAGAATGGACTTTACAAGCCTTAAGGGATGCTTAGTTGATATCTTCTACCGCGATAAGATCTATCCTGCCTATGTTAAGGATATAAAGGGGAAACGTCTTCTTGTTTATCTTCCCACAGGAAAAGAGGAGTCGGTTTCTCATTCTGCCGTTGTTTGCGTTGGGGCAAAGGTTGGAGAAAAAGTAGACCTAAACAGCCTTTCAGAGCTTTTTAAGAGCGCTCAAGCTTTAAGAGAGGAGCTAAAGAGCCAGTTTAACCTTGAAGAGCTTTGGGAGGTTGTGAAAGGGGAACTTACTTCGGCGAGCCCAGACTATCTTGTAGAGCTCTACCTTGGGAGAAAGCCAAAGCCAGATGAGGTCTGCGCCTTCTTGAGGCTTGTTCTTGAAGAAAAGCTTTACTTTCGTTTTAAAAACTTTGAAGAGGTTGAAGTCCTTTCCGAAGAAGAGGTCAAAAACATCCTTCATCAGCGGGAAAAGGAAAGGGAAAAGGAGCTCCTACGGGAGAAGTTTAAAGACTTTCTGCAAAGGCTTTCTGAAGGCGCAATCACCTCTGAGGACGATGCCTTCGTATCCGCTTTAAAGCAGTTTGTCATCTTTGAAAACGAGCAAGCCTTAGGGAAAGACCTATATACTGTGCTTTCTGAGCATAATCTATCCAAGCCTCAGAAGGTCTTCTCTTACCTTGTAAAGGCAGGAGTTTTTAAGGAGGACGAAAACCTCGAACTTCTAAGGTTTGGCTATCCGCGGGAATTCTCTAAGGCTTCTCTTTCTCAGTCGGAAGAATGTCTAAGGATGAAGCTTGAAGATTTGCCCCATTTTGACCGTTTTCGGGACCTTACCCATCTTGAAACTTACGCTGTTGATGCACCCGAAACGCAGGATGTTGACGATGCCTTTAGTGTGGAAGATAAGGGAAACACGAAGACGGTTTATGTTCACATCGCGGATGTAGCAAGCTTTATCCCCATCGGGAGTCCCCTTTTTGAGGAAGCTCTTGAGAGGGCTTCAACTCTCTATTTACCAGATGAGACTATACCCATGCTACCTTTTTCCTTATCCCACGGCAAGTTTAGCCTTCTTGAAGGTGAGCTCAGGTCCTCTCTCACTTTTAAGATAGAACTAAAAAAAGACCCCTTTGAAGTGGTTTCCTTTGAGGTTTTACCAGCCCTCGTTAGGGTTAAAAAAAGGTTTACCTACGAGGAAGTAGATACATACCTTGAAGAGGGGCACCCCTTTTGGAAGGAGTTTTATTTTTTACTCTTAGAGCATAAAAAGAAGAGGCAGGCTCAGGGTGCATTTGCTATCATTCTGCCTGAAGTTCAGGTTAGAGTGTTAGAGGATGGAGAGGTAGTTATAAGTAGGTTTGAGATGACGCCTGCTCGAGACTTAATCTCAGAGCTTATGATCTTAACCAACCATCTTTCAGCAAAGTTTTGTTTTGAGGCAGGTATTCCCATAATCTATCGGAAGCAAGACCCACCTTTTCAAGTGTTTCCAGAGGCTGAAGATTCTCTTTTTTACAAGCTTTTACAGCTTAGATACTTTGCAAGGTCTGAATTAACAACGGAGCCGGGTTTTCACTCAGGCCTTGGGCTTAACTTTTATACAACTCTCACTTCTCCCATAAGAAGAGTTTTAGACCTAATCGTTCATCATCAGATAAAAAGCTATCTCTTTTCCGAAAAAGGCTTATCGCATGAAGATTTGCAAAGACTAATCCCAGAGTTAGAGGAAAACCTTAGAAGGGCACAAGCTATTCAGCAAAAAAGAGCGCGCTATTTTCTGTTGAAGTATCTTGATAAACATTATGCTAAAAAGGAAGGACATGGGGAAGTAAAACCTTTAAAAGGGCTTGTGATAGAAAAAAAAGAAAGATTGCTTAGGGTCTATCTACCAGATTTTAACCTCCTGGGAGAGGTTAGGGGAGGCTTCCCTGAGTTTAACCCTGGAGAGGAGGTAACTGTGATTGTTGAGAGGGTTGAGCCACGAGAGGAGCTTCTTCTTTTGGCTTTGCTTTGATGGTTTCGGGATCCACAACAAAGGTATTCCCGGGTAATTTTTTTGCCTGATACATGGCAGAATCAGCTCTTATGATTAAGTCAGAGACAGACTTCTCAAGGTCCCCCCTGTCTATAAGGCTTGCTATCCCGAAAGATAGGGTAACGGGGTCAAAGGGTGCTTTTTCGTAGGCTTTGATGATCCTTTTTACAACAATAAGAGCCTTTCCCCAATCGGTATGGGGAAGGATGATGACAAACTCATCGCCTCCATACCTGCAAACTTTATCAACTTTAATCCGGGTATTCTCGCATAACAAAAGAGCTATGCCCTGTAAATCCTTATCTCCTTCTGCATGTCCGTAGGTATCGTTGTAATTCTTAAACTTATCAAGGTCTATCATGGCTAAGGTGAGAGGAAAACCATGCCTA
>CAZJUD010000093.1:0-5002 GCA_964549125.1 uncultured Caldimicrobium sp. | reverse complement strand
ATTATGGAGGTGAAGAGCAATGTTTAAGCTTTCAACCAAAGGGAGGTATGCTATTAGAGCAATGTATGAAATCGCAAGGGTTTATCCAGAGGGAGTAACCCTTGATGAAATTTCTGAGAGGCAAAAAATCTCAAAGGTTTACCTTGCTCAGATCTTAAACAGGCTACGTCAAGCAAGGCTTATACGCTCCTCCAGGGGACCAGGTGGAGGCTATGTTTTGAGAAAACCCCCAGAGGAGATAACCATTTACGACATTCTCGAAGTTTTAGAGGGACCGGTCTGCATAGCATCCTGCATTGACCCTGCTGAAGGTTGCGACGAGGTTGAAGAATGCATAGCCTACCCTATATGGAAAAAGCTTTCTCAGATCATCGAATGCATGCTTAAGAATGTAAAACTTAGCGACCTTATTAGAAAGTCAGATAAAGAAGAAAGAGAAAAGTTTGCCGAGGCAGTCACCTTAAAATGCTTTTAAAAAAGGCTAAACCTTTAAGAGTTCCCCTTGAGGATAAAGATTTTTTGAAGTTGCTAAGAGCCGGGGATGTGGTAAGCATCTCCGGATGGGTCCTATGTGGAAGGGATGCAACTCACAGGAAAATCCTCAATCATTTGGGAAGGGACTTTTCTTTTGATTTTTCCGGACAGCTTATTTACTACGTTGGTCCTACACCTCCTCCCCCTGGCAAGGTTATAGGCTCCTGTGGCCCAACTACCTCCTCTCGGCTTGACCCCTATCTTGAGGACTTTCTAAAACTTGGTCTTTCTGCAACAATGGGAAAAGGAAAAAGAAGTCAAAGGGCAAGAGAGCTCTTTAAAGAATACCAAGCCGTCTATCTTGCAACCTTTGGAGGGGCAGGAGCTTACCTATCACAGTTTGTGGAAAAGAAGGAACTCATAGCCTTTCCAGAACTCGGACCAGAAGCTTTCTTCAGAATAAAGGTTAAAGATTTTCCTGCCATCGTCATCAATGACATCTATGGTAACGACTTTTACGAGGAGGTTTCTTCAACTGCTAACCTCCCTGCCTGAGCAAAGTTTTCCTTTTTAATATCTTCAAAAATAATGATTACCGCATCCTCAGGAATCTGAAGATGCTTTACTAAAATTTCGGTGACCTCCTTAGCAATCCTCCTTTTAATCTCAACAGACCTCCCTTCAAAAAGCTTAATCTCAACGACTGGCATAGGCTATCCCTCCTCTTTAAAGATTGATTCGTCAAAACGATAAACTAATCCTTCAAAAAAAGCTATCTTTTCTTGCCTGTCCTCTTTAGTGATGACAACATGGTAAGAAGCTGTGCGCTTACCCCTGCTAAACTCTTGAGCTCGGGCGATCAGAATATCGCCCTCATGGGCTGGCTTAACATAGGTTATGTTTGCCTTTGCTGCCAAGGCTAAGGTTCCGTAGGAGTTTGAGGCAAGGGCAAAGGCAAGGTCTGCTAAGGTAAAGAGTACCCCTCCGTGACAGACCTTGGCTGCGTTTAGATGCTCAGGCTTAACCTTCATCCTAACCTCGGCAAACCCAAATCCCATGTCTGTAATCTCAACCCCTAAAAAAGAAAAAAGCTTGTCGTTCTCGTAGATGTATTCTTTAACCCTCTGCCAGATGGGAAAATCTTTTTCTGATGCCATACTTAATACCTCCCCCAATCAGGATAGTATAGGTTATCGTAGGGCAAGTAAGATTGAAAGCTACGGGAATCAAGATGCAAGATGTAAATCCCTCCTTTTTTGCCCTTTGCTCGAAAGATTAAATAATCACCCGTCGGAGAAAAGGACGGGTCAGTAATAGTAAAAGGAAGGGATAATTGCGTCTTTTTGTTGTTTGAAAGGTCATAGATAACAAGCGTTGTCTGGAAGAGAAGGTAGACTAAGAGATTTCTTTTTGGAGAAAAGCGTGGCGAAGTTGCTTGTCCTCCTTCAAAAGAAACCCTGCGTGCTTCACCGGAGCGTAAATTTAACAAATACACTTGGGGCTTATCCCTTAAGCTTGCTACGAAGGCTACTAAACTACCGTCAGGGCTTACGCTTCCTGCCTGCCTAACCCCTAAACCGGTATGAAGCTTGGAAAGTTCTCCCTTCTTTAAGTCAAAAAGGAATAACCCCACTTCCCCCCTTTCCTCAAGGGTAAGGATCAATTGCTCCTCATCGGGGAGCCACACCGGTGGACCAGCGATGCCTTTTATTCTGTATTCCCTTCTCTCAAGGCCTTGGACGTTTGCTACCTCTAATCGGTAGCTACCCTTTTCATAAACGATGTAGGCTACCTTTTTGCCAGAGGGTGAAAATTTAGGGAAAAGGATTAATTCTGCTGTCCTAAGTCTACGGGAATCCTGTTTTAAAAAGTCGGTGATTATAAGCTCATCCATTCTTGCCGTTCTTCGAACGAATACGACCTTGCTTAAGCTAATTCCTTGGTATTTAGTTAGGAGCTCAACAACCTTGTCTGCTATGGCTGAAGCAAGGAGGACTTTGTTTGTAGCTTCAGCTCGGAGATTAAAAACCTTTTCAGAAATGGGGTCCGTGAGTTGCCCTTCAAAAAGGTAGCGCCCTTCGCTTTGGCTGACCATTCCCGTAAGCGTTGGGTCCTTGGTTGATGGTGCCCTTTCCTCAAGAGCAAGAATTATAAGATGAAGATTTAAGGCCCGCTTAACCAGATTTGATACCTCAGCCCCCTTGTCCCCCGAGAAGGGGATGATTTTTACGACCCTTTTGGCATAGCCCTCAGGGCTTACCGTGATGAGGGGAGGCTCTTGGGCTCTGAGAAAGATGGGAAAGAAAAGGAATGAAAAAAAGAAAAAAAGAAAAATTTTAAGTGATTTCATCCTTTTCCATCTTAACAAGGTCTTCAAAGCGTATATCTATTCCCAGAATGGCGATGATCTCATCCCTTTCGTTCCTTATGGGAATAGAACCTGTAACGCAAAGTTTCCCTGTAATTTTACTTGTATAAAAGGGAGAAATATAAAATTCCCCCTTTTTAATAGGATTTAAGAACCAATCCCTATCTTCAAAAGTTTCTCTACTTAAGAGGTCGTTAAACTTTTTCCGATGTTCAAGGTCCAAGGTCATACCAACTATAGGTCTGCCTTCTGTATCCACAAGGTAGATAAATTGAACATAGGGATGTTCTTCCAAAAATTTCTGCATGATAGGCTTTATCCTTTCTGGGTCAAGAGTTAAGATCTCAGCTTTTGTTGCCTCTTCCTCAAGATACTTCTGAATGAGTTTTACGGCTAACTTTCTTAACCGGTCTAACTCGGATTCAAATAGTTCAGGTAAATATTTCCTGACAAGGGCTTCCATCTCTTCGTTTGACATGGAGGTAATCCTTCCTTGTTCATACTGCTCTTGAATCTTCTTGTAGATTTTAAGCACCGCAGGATGCTTTTTGTCGACCCTCTTTTCAGGGGGTAAACGAAGATGGGTGTTTATCCAGTAGGCAACCCCGGCAGTTCCGCTTTTGTCGGTAATGATAATCTGAATGGGCCTATTAAGAAGAAGATTCGTATCGAAGGGATTGTAGATCTCTTCGTTCTTGATAATACCGTCTATGTGAACGCCTGCTCTGGTGGCGTTAAACTCCTCTCCAACGAAGGGCTGACGGGGACTTATCTTTTCGTTCAGTTCATTCCGATAGTATTCTGCAATCTCGGTGATCACTGTTAAATCCATGCCATCTGTCGTCCCTTTCAAGCTGCAGTATTCAAAAACCATTGCCTCTAAGGGTGTATTTCCAGTTCTCTCCCCTATGCCTAATAGCGACGTGTTTACGTAGACACAGCCGTAGAGCCAAGCTGTGGTTGCGTTGATCACAGCTTTGTAAAAATCGTTATGCCCATGCCACTCAAGAAGCTCCCCCGGGACACCAGCTTCATCGATCAGCGCCCTAACAAGCTTTGGGACGCTGATAGGTAAGGTTGCCTCAGGATAGGGGACCGCAACGCCTAAGGTATCACAAAGCCTGATCTTTATGTCTATTCCGCTCTCTTCTCTAAGCTTCATAAGTTCAATGGCAAAGGGAATGACAAAGCCGTAAATATCAGCCCTGGTTACATCCTCAAAATGGCATCTGGGTCTAATACCCAATGATAGAGCTTCTTTGACTACCGCCAGATAATCCTCAAGGGCTTGTTTCCTTGTCTTGCCAAGCTTTAAGAAGATGTGGTAATCAGAGCATGAGGTAAGGATCCCCGTTTCCTTAAGACCCATCTCTTTTACAAGCTTTAAGTCCTCTTTTTTTGCTCGGATCCAACCGGTAATTTCAGGATAGACATATCCAAGGGATAGGCATCTTTCAAGAGCCTCTCTATCCTTTGCTGTGTAAAGGAAAAATTCAGTCTTTCTTATAATTCCCTTTGGTCCGCTGAGCTTGTGCAGAAACTTGTAAATGGTTTCTATCTGTTGAGGGGTGTATGGAGTTCTGGCCTGCTGCCCATCACGGAAGGTAGTATCGGTAATGTAGATCCTTTTTGGCAAGCTTGGCGGAATGTATTTAAAATCAAAGTAAACCTTGGGCGGTTCTTTATAAGGAAAGAACTCTTTGAAAAGGTTGGGTTTATCAACATCCTGAAGAGGGTAGTTTTCCTTTTTTGGTGGCAACTTAAGCATATTTCCCTCCTTTATCCCTTGATAATTGTTTTAAATTTTAATTTTTAAAGTTAGTTTAGTCAAGAAAAGCCGAAGCTGTTCGAAAAATTCTTTTTTCCTCTCCAATTTTGCGCAAAACGAAGGGTCTCTCCACTTTTGTCGCTCCAGAGCCGAAGCCCTGAGCTTAGCGAAGGGCCTCTTTCTGTCACCCTGATGCCCCTTTCTTGTCACCCTGAGCGAAGCGAAGGGTCTCTTTTTTGTCACCCTGAGCATTTTTTCCTTGTCGCTCTGAGCGAAGCGAAGGGCCTCTTTTTTTGTCGCCCTGAGGCCGTAAGGCCGAAGGGTCTCTTTAGCTCCTAACGAGAGATTCTTCGGGGCTTTCGCTCCCTTTGAGGTCCTTCGGCTTTGCCTCA
>CAZJUD010000092.1:0-2191 GCA_964549125.1 uncultured Caldimicrobium sp. | reverse complement strand
GCTGGCGCTCAGGGCGACAAAAAAGGGGAGATCCTTCGCTTGGCGCAAATTGGGGAAAAAGGATTTTTTCAACCAATCTCCATAGTTGTTGAGAAGCTTTTCTATGGTTGCTTTCAGCAGGTTCTCCGAAGTAGCTTATTCTAAAATCTTTATCCCGGCTTTGTTTGCATCTTCAAGGAACTTTTTAAGCCCGATGTCTGTTAGGGGATGTTTTAGCATCTGTTCGATAACCTTGAAGGGGATGGTTGCAATGTCTACTCCAAGGAGGGCGCATCTTCTTACATGGTCTACATGCCTTATGCTTGCAGCAATGATCTGAGTTTCTAATCCGTAAACATCATAGAGCCGCACTATCTCTTCAAGAACAAGCATCCCGTCGTATCCTATGTCATCGACCCTACCAAGGAAGGGGGAAACATAGGTTGCCCCAAGCTTTCCTGCAACCAAAGCTTGTAAAGAAGAAAAGACGAGGGTTACGTTGGTTTTTATGCCCTCTGCCGTGAGAGCCTTTATAGCCTTAAGTCCTTCGGTGGTAAAAGGGATCTTTATCACTACATTGTCTCCCATTTTTGCTAAAGCCCTTGCCTCTTTTATCATGCCTTCTGCATCTGTTGCGATGACTTCAAGGGAGACGGGCTTGTCTGGGATTTCTTTTAGGATTTCAAGCGCTGCCTCTTTCCAGGGTTTTCCTGTTTGAGAGAGTAGGGTTGGGTTTGTTGTTACTCCATCAAGAAGCCCCCATTCTTTAACCTTTCTAATCTCCTCAATCTTTGCCGTATCAACGAAGATCTTCATCTTTAAACCCCCTCTTGAAAGTAGTTTTTAAGTCTTAAGGCTTGAAGTTTTATAAAGCCTTCAGCATCCCTTTGGTCGTAGCCACCAGCTTCGTCAAAGCTTGCAAGGGATGGCTTGTAGAGACTTTTGTCGCTCTTTCTTCCAACGGGTATGCAGTTTCCTTTGTAAAGCTTTAGTCTAACTACTCCGGAAACCCTCTCTTGTGTGTGTTCAATAAAGGTCTTTAGCGCCAAAAACTCTGGGCTAAACCAGAAGCCGTAGTAAATAAGCTCTGCTATCTTTGGCATGAGTTGGTCCTTTAGCCGCATAACCTCTCTATCAAGAGTTATCTGTTCTAAAGCCCGATGTGCAATGTGAAGGATTGTCCCTCCTGGTGTTTCGTAGATGCCCCTGCTTTTTATACCGACAAACCGGTTTTCTACCATGTCTACGCGTCCGATGCCGTGTCTTCCACCTATTTCGTTTAGCCGCGAAAGTAGCTCAGCCGGTCTTAACGCCTCTCCGTTTATGGCAACAGGCTCTCCCTTTTCAAAAGTGATCTCCACATACTCGGGTTTATCAGGAGCTTTTTCTGGAGAAAGGGTAAGAATAAACATATCTTCTGGTGGTTCTTGCCAAAGATCTTCAAGGATTCCACCCTCGTAGCTAACATGAAAGAGGTTTGCATCAATGCTATACGGTTTCTCAGGAGTTACTGGAACAGGGATGGTTTTCTCTTGGGCATAACGGATGAGGTCGCTTCTTCCCTTAAAGTTCCATATCCTCCAAGGGGCAATAACCTTTAAGTCTGGGGCAAGGGCATAGTAGGTAAGCTCAAACCGAACTTGGTCATTCCCTTTACCAGTTGCTCCGTGGGCTACTGCATCAGCTTCAAACTTTCGGGCTACTTCAACTTGTGCTTTGGCAATAAGTGGTCTTGCAAGGGATGTTCCCATTAAATACCAATCTTCATACCTTGCGTTAGCCTTTATGGCAAAGAACACATACTCCTTCACGAACTCTTCCTTCAAGTCTAAGATGAGAACATCCTTAGCCCCGATAGCCAATGCTCTTCTTCTAACCTCTTCCCAGTCTTCCTTCTGTCCAAGGTCTGCAGTAAAGGCAATCACCTCGGCTGAAAAAGTCTCAATGAGCCAGTGAAGAATGACAGAGGTGTCAAGTCCCCCAGAGTAAGCAAGCACAATCCTTTTTGGCTTATCTTGAATGTTCATCTTTGGCTCCTTTGATTTTTTAATTTTTAAGCCTCTTCCTCCTCTTATCTCCCCAATTTCTCTTTTTTGTCGCCCCGAACGCAAGCAAAGGGCTTTATACAACACTTAAACCTAAGTTAACAAGCAAAATTTTACTTTAAAAAGGAAGTTATTCAACAACTTCAGAAGTTATCTTTAGTTACTAT
>CAZJUD010000091.1:0-8137 GCA_964549125.1 uncultured Caldimicrobium sp. | reverse complement strand
ATCGGTTTTCTCTTTCGTCCTCTTGGAGCATTGATGTTTGGTAAGATCGGAGACCAATTTGGTCGTAAAGTCGCTTTTTTCACGGCTATTTCCATGATGATGGTCGGCACCTTGGGGATAGCCTTTTTACCAGGCTATGCCTCTTGGGGTGTCTTAGCCTCTATCCTACTTTTTGCCTGTCGTATTATTCAGGGTTTAGCCTTAGGAGGTGGTTTTGGTGCCGCCATTACCTACCTTGGAGAGTTTACTCCTGACCATAGAAGAGGGTTAATAACTGGTTTCTTATTTACGACCGCAGCCCTCGGTATGGCTATAGCCGGAAACATCGTGTCCGTCCTTCAGGGATACTTTGGTAAAGAAGTGTTTGAAGCTTATGGTTGGAGATGGGCTTTCATCATAGCGGGAATCCTCGTTTTTGTGGTTGCTACCATTATTCATTTGCTCTACAAGGAAACACCTGTTTTTACCACATTAAAACAGATTCGTAGGGTAACAAGCTCTCCAATTAAAGACCTTTTTACCAACAAACACTTCCTTTGGTTATTCATCCTTGCTTGGATCGGTGTTATAGGTGCCCATGGTCCTATATGGTATACCAACCAGCTTTATGTCTCCTATTACATGCAAAATTTTGGAATGTCAGCCGGTGATGCAAGTAAGATCCTCGCTTATGCCACCTATTTAGCACTATGGATGTATCCCTTCTTTGGGTGGGTTTCAGATAAAATTGGGAGAAGACCTATTCTTCTCTTTGGTATTTATGGTAATGCCTTAGTCTTCCCTATCATCTTTTACGTGATGAAACAGTATTTTAATCCTCCTGATACTTCTATGCTTCTATTCTTGACCGCAATCCTAACTTACTTTAACGGTATTGGATACAGCGGTGCTATGTCAGCCTTCTTACTTGAGCTCTTTCCCGCAAGGATCCGCACAACCGCAATCGGTTTTACCTACAACATGGGCTACGGAGTTACCGGCGGTTTGACCCCCTTTATGATTACTCTCCTTCAGAAGCTCACTGGGGATGTTTATATAGCCATCATAATTTGGTCAACCTGCGTCCCAATGCTCATGGGATTGCTCTTTGTTTTTAAAGGATGGGAAACTAAGGGAGAGAGGCTTTGGGAGGAGCTTTCTGCTGGAAAGTTTGCCCAAAAGGCTATGCTTGTCTCTCCTAATGAGCCCCTTGGTGAGGTAATGAAAAGGATGCAGATTGAGGGGCAGAGGATGGCTGTTGTCGCAGAAAACGGCAAATACAGAGGTATGATCGAGGAAAGGATCATCCTTAAAGCCTTGGCAAACGGCAAGAGCATTTCTACCCCTGTTAAAGAGGTTATGGCTCAAGTAGATGCTGTTCTCCCTTCGGCAAGGATCATCGATGCTATGACGCTTCTTCAAGATTATGGGCTTAAGGGCATTTCTGTTGCCGATGAGCAGGGTAATGTGGTTGGTGTAATCGACCCAAGGTATGTTTTCAATGAAGTTGCTCTCTTGACCGCAGGGCTAAAGAAAGGGTTTACCGAAAAAGTTAAAGTT
This sequence comes from uncultured Caldimicrobium sp., assembly GCA_964549125.1. GTDB lineage: Bacteria > Desulfobacterota > Thermodesulfobacteria > Thermodesulfobacteriales > Thermodesulfobacteriaceae > WYEG01. Next base: position 6,598 of record CAZJUD010000091.1, on the reverse strand, counting down.
GAAGAGTTCATGCACAGCCCGGTTACGGTTAACGATAAAACCAAAGTGGTAGATACACTAAAGGCCATGGTAGAAAAGAACATTGGGTTCTTACCAGTTGTTAGTGCAGAAACAGGAAAGCTTGTTGGAGTAATATCAGAGAAGGACCTTTTGGCTGTACTTTGCTGCGAGCCTCAGAATGCCGAAAAGCAAGTCTCCGAGTTCATGATTAAAGATGTCATTACCGTAACGCCAGAGTCTACTCTTAAAGAAACCCTTGAGAAGTTTATCGACCACAGGATCAGACATTTACCAGTTGTTAGAGATTCAAGGGTTGTAGGTGTTGTCTCTGTAAAAGATGTTTTAAAGCTTGTGTAATAAAGGCATAACAGATATTGCCTGCCGCCCCGGTTTAATGCTCCGGGCGGCATTTTTTATTTTTAGCTCCTTTAGCAAAGTAATTTAATTGGAGCTTACATCAAACCGTTTAAACATTCATAAAAAGGCTTTTCATTTAGGCAATTGGTGTTAAAGTTTTCAAAAATAAACTTTTCAGAGGGGGTAAGGTATGAAGGTCTACTACGACCAGGATGCAGACTTGACGATACTTAAGGACAAGGTGATAGCAGTTTTAGGATACGGCAGCCAGGGACATGCCCATGCCCTAAACTTAAGGGATTCTGGTTTAAATGTCATCGTAGGTTTGAGACCGGGAAGCCCAAGCTGGGAAAGGGCAAAAGCTGATGTTTTTGAGCCAGTGCTTCCAAGAGAAGCCTGCGCAAAGGCTGACCTAATTATGGTCTTAGTGCCTGACCAAACCCAACCTGCCCTATACAAGGAGTGCATAGAACCGGAGTTAAAGCCCGGCAAGATGCTCCTTTTTGCCCACGGCTTTAACATCCACTTTGGACAGATTGTCCCCCCTGCTGAAGTAGATGTTGCCCTTGTTGCCCCAAAGGGTCCAGGGCATCTTGTTCGTAGGGAATTTACTCGTGGAGCAGGTGTCCCCTGTCTTGTAGCCATCCATCAGGACTATACCCAAACTGCCATGGCTAAAGCCTTAGCCTATGCAAAGGGTATCGGTGGGACAAGGGCTGGAGTGATCGAGACAACCTTTAAAGAAGAAACGGAAACCGACCTCTTTGGAGAGCAGGTGGTGCTCTGCGGTGGGGTTACAGCCCTTATGAAGGCGGCCTTTGAGACTTTGGTTGAGGCTGGATATCAGCCTGAGGTGGCCTACTTTGAATGCGTTCATGAGCTAAAGCTCATCGTTGACCTTATCTATGAAGGTGGTTTTTCCTTCATGCGTTATTCCATCAGCGACACCGCTGAATATGGAGACCTAACCCGTGGACCACGGATCATCAACGAACAGGTAAGACAGGAGATGAAAAGGGTCTTAGAGGAAATCCAAACCGGACAGTTTGCAAGGGAATGGATCTTAGAAAATCAGGCTAACAGACCGGTGCTAAACGCTCTAAGAAAAAGGGAAGCAGCCCACCCCATTGAAGAGGTGGGTAGACGGCTAAGAAGCATGATGCCCTGGCTGAAGAAGCAATCCTAAGAATGAAGCCTTTTTAAGGCTCTTTCAAAGGCAAGGATGGTGCTATCAAGCACCTCCTTGCCATGCGCTAAGGACACAAACCAGGCTTCAAACTGGGAAGGCGGAAGATATACACCCTCTTTAACCATCTCCTGCCAGAACCTTGCAAACTTCTCCGTGTCCGAGGTTTGAGCTGAGGCAAAGTCTACCACCTCTTTATCCGTGAAGAAGAGGGTAAGCATCGAGCCGATGCGATGGAGCCTGTAGGGTAAGGATAACCTTTCAAGGACTTCTCTTAGCCCCTTTTCAAGGTAGCTTGAAAGCTCCTCTAAAAGTTCATAAGTTCCGGGCTTAGAAAGCTCCTTTAACACCGCAAGACCAGCAGCTACGGCTATTGGATTTCCGGCAAGGGTGCCAGCTTGATAAACCGGACCATCGGGGGCGATAAGCTCCATAATCTCCCTTTTTCCGCCATAAGCACCTATGGGCAACCCCCCGCCGATAATCTTGCCAAGGGTTGTAAGGTCAGGCTCAATGTTAAAATAGGCTTGAGCTCCACCCAAGGATAGCCTAAAGCCAGTTATCACCTCGTCAAAGATGAGGAGAGCCCCATACTTTTTAGTAACCTCCCTTAAAAATTCGAGGAAGCCTGTCTTTGGATAGATGACTCCCATGTTCGCAGGAACAGGCTCCACGATAACGCAGGCAATCTCTTTTCCTTCTTTCTTGAAGACCTCTTCTACCGCTTGAAAATCGTTGAAAGGAAGGCTTATGGTTAAGCTTGCAAGCTCATCTGGAACGCCTGGGCTTGCGGGGATGCCAAAGGTAGCAAGACCAGAGCCAGCTCTCACGAGAAAACTATCAGCATGCCCATGATAGCATCCGTCAAATTTAACGACCTTTTTTCTCCCTGTGTAAGCTCGGGCAAGCCTAACCGCACTCATCGTCGCCTCTGTTCCCGAGGTTACAAGTCGAACTACCTCAACGAAGGGCACAAGTTTTGTGATTAACTCTGCCATCTCCACCTCAAGCCATGTTGGGGCTCCAAAGCTTGTTCCTCGCTTGCTTGCAAAATAAACATTTGCTATTACCTCAGGATGGGCATGCCCAAGGATGATTGCCCCCCAACTGCAAACATAGTCAATGTATTTAATACCGTCAGCTGAGATGAGGTATGGTCCCTCTCCCCTTTCAAAGAAGATGGGCGTTGCCTTAACAGCTTTGCAAGCCCGAACTGGGCTGTTTACTCCACCTGGCATAAGCTTTATTGCCTTCTCAAAATAGAGCTTTGACCTGGTCATGATGCCCTCCTTTCCGTTAGCTATGTTCTAACTTTTAGCTTAAGATACTCAAGCTGACACAACTTTTCAAGAAGGAGGATAAGATTTACCGCCTCTTCTAAGGTGCTTCCTCCGGCAACAACTCCGTGGTTTCTCAGAACCACGATTTGATAGTTCACAAGAAGGTTTCCGGCAAACTCCCAGAGGCTCTCAGACCCGGGCTCAAAGTAGGGGAGGACTGAAAGTTTGTTCAACAGAAGCTTCGCCTCAGGATGAGAAAAGCTTTTAAAATTAAAAAGCAGGGCATCTAAGGTAAGAAGGTAGGGAGGATGAGCATGAGCGATAGCCTTTAGCTTTGGATTCTTTAAGTAGGCTTTGTAATGAAGCCCCCATTCGGAAGAGGGGTTTCCGACAAGAACTTCTCCCTTCCAATTGATGAAGGCTATGTCTTTTTTTGTCAAAAGAGCTTTAAGCCTCCCTTTAGGGCTTATGTAGAAGCCCCTTTCATGTCGGATGGAGAGGTTGCCTTCCGGTCCTGCGTTTAAGCCGTATGCACAAAGGAAGTTGCTAAAAAAACAGATTTCTTCCTTTGCATCTTTAAAAGCCCTCGTCATGGCTCTACACCCTCACCTGCTTAACTAAGTCTATGTTTTCTAAAGCCCATTCAACGGTCCTTTTTAAACCTTCCCTTAAGTCAACCCTTGGTTCCCAGCCAAGAAGCTTTTTAGCCTTGCCAATTTCAGCCCAGGTGACCTTCATGTCAGCCTTATGAAAGGGAAGATAGACCCGTCTTGCCTTCTTCCCAAGATATTCTTCAAGGATATCTAAGACTTCGTTTATGGAAATGGGATTTTTCCCTCCACCAAGGTTTATAACTTCATACTGTAAGGGTTTTAGCCCAAGGATCGTTCCATGAGCTATGTCATCAATGTAGGTAAAATCCCTGGCTTGAGTTCCGTCACCGTATATTTCAATGGGCTTGTCCTCAAGCATCCACTTGATAAAGCGAAAGATACTCATGTCAGGTCTTCCTGCAGGACCATAAACCGTGAAGTAGCGTAAAACAGTAATGTCAAGGTCGTAGAGGTGATGATAGGTGTAGGCAAGGAGCTCGCTTGCTTTTTTGGTTGCAGCATAGGGGGAAAGAGGTTTATCAACCTTTAGCTCTTCATGATATGGCGGAGTTTGCCCGGCATAAAGGGAAGATGTGCTTGCTAAAACCATTTTTTTTATACCAAAATCTTTCATCAGATGGAGAAGGTTTAAGGTGCCGTTGATGTTTGCCGAAACATAAACCCAAGGATTTTCAACGCTTGCCCTAACTCCTGCCCTTGCCGCAAGGTGAATAACAGCTGAAAAGTCAAAGCTTTCAAACACTTGTCTTAAGGCTTCTAAGTCCGCAAGGTCAAGCTGATAGAATTTGAAGTTTGAATATGCTCTTAGAGTTTTAAGCCTCCACTCCTTGAGCAAAGGGTCGTAGGCATTATTTAGTTCATCAACGCCAACTACTACATAATTTTCCTTAAGTAAGAACTCAGAAACCCTCCAACCGATAAATCCGGCACATCCAGTCACTAAATAGGTCATTCCACCCTCCTCTGCTTTAATTTTTCGCAAAGCTGAAAGGTCAGATAAACTGACGGTCCCATGGCGTTTTGAATAAGTATAAGCCTTGCCTGTCCAAGAAAGTTTTGTAAGTTTGTGCAAAAGAAGTTCCGACAAAAAAGGGGAGGCAATGGTAGCTTACAACCCATATCACCCAAGAAGAGGCACCTTTTAGGCAAAAAATTTTCTAAATCAAGTTTCTTCTGTCGTCTTTCAAGCAGGGCAAGGTTTAAGAAAAACTCTTCTTTGCTTAGCTTCCATTCTAAGCCTTCGCCACAGCAAACAACGCCCTGTCTTGCACATTCTGCACAGAAAGCAAAGGAACCTGTAGTTTCAAAGGCTCTGTTTGCTTGAGCTAAGGCTGATTCAAGGTCAGTTAAGCTTTTAAGCATTTCCTCATCAGCCTGAAGCCTTGGTCCTATTTTCTCTTCGTATTCCTTTTTTAGGCGCAAAAAGTAGGAAAGGCTATCCATAAAGATGTCTTAAGGGCAGGGTTCCTTCTCTTTTGGCAGAGGGTTTCCTTTTGCTTCATAGAAGATGGTTCCGGTAAGGACCTTGGGATAGAAGTAAGTTGACTTGTGGGGCATAAGCCTTCCGCTTGACACAACATCCCTCAAAACCTGCGGCAAAACCCTCGGGAAGAGAACAAAAAACCCTCCCCTTGCATTCTTTTTCTTTAGCCTTTCTATTGAGTTGCTAAAGAACTCAACCTCGCCCTTTGCCTTGAGTTCCTCTTCAGTTTGACCAAAAACCCATTCAAAGATCTTTAAAAAATTAAAAAGCGGAAGTTTAGAAAGGATAGGCTCATCCCTTTCAATCTCAGACATCACCTCTTTTTTTATCTGGAAGACCATGCCTTGTCCCTCGTAAAATAGAAGAAAGACAGAGCTTTTTTCGGCAAACCCTTCAAGAAAAGTTTCTACTTCCTCTAATTTGAAGTTCCCAAGCACCTCGGCATGTTCTTTTAATTTATTAAGCAAACTTTCCTCAAGAGGAAAGAGATAGTGCCTGTGCGTTGGGAGCATAAACAGGCTTTCCTCTTCAAAGGGCGTAAGACAAAATGGGGCATACTGGAAATCGTAGCTTCCTTTAGCCCCAAACATCCTTTCCATATGTTGTTTGTATGCTAAGGCCGTTTGATACCTATGATGTCCGTCGGCAATGTAAATCCGTCTGTCTCTAAGATGCTCCTTAAGAAAGGAAATAAAATCCCGGTTGAGGATCCTATAGAGGCGATGCCTTTCGCTGTTGAATACAACCTCAAACATCAATTCTTTTTCTTCGGGAAGGCTTAAAGTTTTAAGCTCTGGGTCCTCGTAGAGCCCAAAGATCTGGCTAAAGTAGCACTGCGTATACTTAATTAAAGTTAGCCTTTCTTCCTTTACAAAAGAAAAGGTCCTCTCATGAGGGAGGATCTCACCGTCTTCAAAGGGATGGAGCTTAACAAGTAGGATAAATCCTCTTCTTTTTAAGACCCTTTCTGAAAACTTAAATTCAAGCTCATAGTAGTAGACGGCTGGCGATTGCTCCTTGATGAGGACACCCTGCCTTTTCCATTCCTCAAGTAAAAGCTTTGCCCTTTCAGGGCTATCAGCAAGCTCTAAATGGAAAGCATTAAAGGGGCTAAGGTTCTTGTAGTAAGAGATTTCTTCTTGGGAGACGATGTCATACTGAGGGGCAACTACCCTTTCAGGGGCAACCCTCTTAAAGTCGTAGTAAAGGGCACAGATTGGCTGACAGTCTGGCAACTTTACCCCTTCGTATTTATTACGACTTCCCTAAGATTTGGATGGAAAGTTTACTTCACTTTTTTAGAGGTTCAAGATAGAGTTTAAAGATCGACGATCTTTTGCTGCCTTTGTTCGCCTTATACAAAAATTAAGCAAACGCCATTTGCTTTGACTGCCCCGTTTGTCAAGAAAAGCCTTTATGAAAAAATTTTGTAACTCCGAGGAGCTTTAAAGAGGGGCCCTTCGCTGGCGCTCAGGGTGACAGAAGAGAGAGGCCCTTCGGGCTTGCGCCCTCAGGGCTTTGGCTTATGGCGACATGGTGGGGGTGTCGTCCTTGAGGGAGCGAAGGCGACCGAAGGACCTCTGAGCGAAGCGAAGGATCTAATTAGCCCCTTCGGCCTCTCGGCCTCAGGGTGACAAAGAGAAAAGGCCTCAGGGTGACAGAAAGGGAAAGGCCTCAG
>CAZJUD010000090.1:0-6299 GCA_964549125.1 uncultured Caldimicrobium sp. | reverse complement strand
GGCCCTCGTTTCCCGAAGCCCTGAGCGCAGCGAAGGAGCAGCGAAGGATTTCCCCTTTTCTGTCGCCCTGAGCTCCCTTTTTTGTCGCCCTGAGCGAATTCGAAGGGCCTACTGAGATCCTTCGGTCGCTGACGCTCCCTCAGGACGACAAAAAAAGGGAGCTCAGGGCGACAGAAAAGGGGAAATCCTTCGCAACCCCTTCGCTACGCTCAGGGCTTCGGCTCTTGGGCGACATAAAAGGGGAGAATCTTTCGCTTTGCGCAATATTGGGGGTAGAAAAGGATTTTTCGAGCAGCCTCACTTAGTCTTGAGGAACTAAAAAAGGAGAGGTAAATTTTACTTAAATTCAATAAACTCCTTGGTCATGGAAGACTGCATTCTTTTATCTCACGGGGGAGGGGGAGAGGAAACTCAAGCCCTTATCTCTAATCTAATTCTTTCTTATTTTAATAACCCTTTGCTTTCGCGTTTAGAGGATGCAACACCTCTTGAGTTTTCCAATTCCCGGCTTGCTGTTACTACAGACTCCTTCACCGTAAAGCCTATATTTTTCCCTGGTGGCAACATCGGAAAACTCTCTGTTTGTGGAACCTTAAACGACCTTTTAGTGATGGGAGCCAAACCACGGTACTTAACCTTAGCGCTTGTGCTTGAGGAGGGGCTTCCTATTTCTACGCTTAAAAGTGTCCTTGAAAGCATAAAGGAGGAGGCAGAAAGAAACGAGGTCTTAGTCGTAGCAGGGGACACAAAGGTTATGCCAAAGGGAATGCTTGACGAGATAATCATCAACACCACCGGAATTGGCGAGATAATTAAGCCCGGTCTTTCCTGCAGAAACTTAAAAGAAGGCGATGTGATCCTTGCCACAGGACCTCTGGGCGACCATGGGGTTGCCATTCTTTCTCGTAGACAGGGCTTTGAGTTTGAAGTTCCCGTAATTAGCGACTGTTCAAGCCTTAGAGAGCCATTGTTAGCTTTGTTTTCAGTAGATGTGGAGTTGCATGCCCTAAGAGACCCAACAAGAGGAGGATTAGCAAGCGTGCTTCATGAATGGGCTATGGCTTCTCAGGTAGAAATTTTGGTGAGAGAGGAAGACATCCCCGTAAGGGAAGAGGTCAAGACTTTTTGCGCAATCCTTGGGCTTGAGCCCTATCATCTTCCCTCAGAAGGGAGAGCCATCATTGCGCTCCCTGAGCCTGAAGTTGATAGAGCTTTAACCATCCTGAAGAAGTTTCCTCTTACCTCGGAGACAAAGATTATAGGAGTAGTAAAGAAAAAGACTCTACAGCCACGGGTCCTCATCGAAACCGTCCTTGGAACCACAAGAATTATGGATACTTTGGTAGGCGAAATGTTACCCCGGATCTGCTGATGCATGAAGGCTATCTCTTCATGAACCTTCTTCGCTCCATTGAAGAACAAACAAAGCCCTTTCAGCCTTGTAGAATAACAAAGGTTGTTCTCCTTGTGGGTGAATATTCAGGCATAGATTTTGACTACCTCAAAAGGGTGGTCGAGACCTTTAAAGAAGGTTCTGTCTTAGAGAATGCGGAAATCATCTTAATGCAAGACCCTTTACGCGTCTACTGCCCATCATGTAGGATTGAAACAACAAACTATGAGGCTAAAGCTTGTTGTCCTCTTTGTAAAAGCTTTGATGTAGAAATCAGAGGTGGTCTTGAGCTTATCTTAGCCTCCTTAGAAGTTGAAAGGGATGAAGACGGAACGGATAATCATTAAAGGGGTTGTTCAAGGAGTAGGTTTTCGCCCCTTCCTTTATCGTTTAGCAAATAGGTTGGGCTTAAGTGGAATAATCAAAAACACTCAATCAGGTGTAGAAGTCATAGTTTCCGGAAAGGAAGAAAATCTTAATCAATTTAGAAAAGCCATTCTTGAAGAAAAGCCCCCGAATGCCTTCATTCGGGAGATAACTGTAGAAGAAATTTCAAAAGATGTTTCTCAACTGAGCATTGGAGAGGGCTTAAAAGGGATAAGGATAGTTAAGGATGATGATGTCACTGAGGTTGAGCTTGACCTTCTTCCCGATTTAGCCATCTGTCAGGACTGTCTTAGGGAGTTTAACGACCCAAAAAACAGGCGTTATAGGCACCCTTTTATTGCCTGCACAAACTGCGGTCCTCGCTATGGAATGCTTATTCGCCTCCCCTATGAGAGAGAAAACACCACCATGGGTTATTTCCAACTTTGTCCAGACTGTCAGAAAGAGTACACTGACCCCATGAACAGAAGGTTTCATGCTGAAGCCATAGCTTGTCCAAATTGTGGTCCAAGGTTGGTCCTTTATCAAACTAAGGTTGATGAACCCATAGCTTGGAATAGAGAAGCTCTTATCCTTGCAAGGAGTTTCATCATCCAGGGCAAGATCCTTGCCGTAAAGGGGCTAACAGGGTTTCATCTCATCTGTCGAGCCGACAAAGGAGAAGTAGTAAGAGAGCTAAGGCGAAGAAAAAGGAGGCCAAGCAAGCCCTTTGCCGTCATGTTCCCAAGCCTTGAACTTTTAAAAGAATACTGCTTTGTTGACGCGGAGGATTTAAGGCTTATGGAATCCCCTCAAAGCCCAATAATCTTAATTCCTGGCAAGAAGCTTTTACCAAAAGAGGTTGCAGAAGGCATTAGTCTCGTTGGTGCCATGCTCCCCTACACTCCAATTCATCTTTTTCTTCTTGAGGGTCTTTCTTTTCCTGTGATTGCAACTTCGGGGAATTTTTCAGACGAGCCCCTAATCTTTGAAGAAGAAAGGGCAATGAAAACCCTCGCAGAGGTTGCAGATTACTTTTTAGTTCATGATAGGAAAATTTTGCGAGGTTCTGACGATTCAGTTCTAAAGAAGGTAGGAAAGGTTTACATCATGATAAGGAGGGGAAGGGGTTATGCACCCTATCCTCAGATGCTTACCTTTACTACCCCTTTACACATTCTTGCCTTAGGTGCTGAGGAGAAAAATACTTTTACTTTAGGCTTAAAAAACCGCCTCATTGTAAGTCCCCATGTTGGCGACCTTGCCAATCCAGAGACTTTTGATTACTTTGTTAAACTTATTGATGAATATTTAAACATCTACCGGATAAAAAACTTAGATTTTATCGTTAGCGACCTCCATCCTGGATATCAAAGCACAAGGCTTGCAAAAGCCTTGGCTAAAGAAAGGGGCATCCCTCTTGTTCAGGTTCAGCATCATCATGCCCATCTTTTATCAGTGCTTGCTGAGGAAGGAATAGTGCCTGAGGAGGAGTTTCTTGGCTTTAGCTGGGATGGAACTGGCTTTGGTTTGGATAGGACCGTGTGGGGCGGGGAGACACTTTTGCTTCGGGGTTTAGAGTTTAAAAGAATTAGAAGCTTTAGACCCTTTCGTTTGATTGGCGGCGAAAGCGGTATTAAGGACATAAGAAAAATTGCCCTAAGCCTACTCTTTGAGGTCTATGGAGAGACAGCCCTTGAGCTTTCGCATCCTTTGATAAGGAGTTTTTCTGAAAAGGAGTTAATCATGATATATAGAGCCTGGAAATCAATGGATAAAGGGGTGTACAGTTTTCCGTTATGTAGTTCCTGCGGAAGACTTTTTGATGCTATAGCAGCCTTAGCTGGCGTCTGCTATAAAAACACATACGAAGGGGAAGCTCCAATGAAGCTTGAATCATTATACAATCCCCAAATTAAAGGGGCTTTCCCTTTCCTTTTAAAGGAGAATTTTTTCTTTGATTGGGAGCCAATAATCAGAGAGGTCGTTGAAGGAGACCTAACCCAGGAAGAGATTGCTACCTATTTTATCAATTCTTTGGCTGATTTTCTCTGCAAAACCGTGGTTGAACTCTCCCAAAGTAAAGTCATCATCTCTGGAGGAGTTATGGTAAACGGTCCCCTCTTAAAAAGGATCTTAGAGACCCTTGAGCTAAAGGGCATAAAAGTTCTAAGGAATAAGAAGTTTCCGCCTCTTGATGGGGGTATCTCTCTTGGGCAAGCTTACTACGGCATGCTTTCATTTATTTTTTCTAACACAAGTTGACAGAGCCTCGGAATATTCTTTTTTACTTCCTCCGATAATTCTGTTCCGACTTCCAAAGACTTTGGCTCCATCCCAAGGATAAAGATCCTTTTTGGTTTCTCCCCCTTTAGATGAAGGATAGAAAGAATGTCGGAAAAAGATATTTCATGGGTTGATATTTTTTCTAAGAGGTTTTGATTGGTTAAGATTTCCTCGGAAAAGCAATAGATTGTGCCAGGCTCTTTACCAAGGGTTATGGCATCGATGACTATCAAAACATCAACGGAGGCTAAGATGGATAAAAGCGAGAGCCCCCCTGTTCCTCCATCAACAAGTTCAACTTCAGGGGGTAGTTTGCAGTTTTCCTCAAGCCATCTTAGGGCATATACCCCAAGCCCTTCGTCGGAAAGTAGGATATTCCCTAACCCTAACACCAATAATCTTTTCATGGATAAGCTATTATAATGTAAGAAACCCCTCCCTGGGAGGGGGCAGGGAGGGGAGGAGGGGGTTTGGGGATTTATGTGATTGGAGTGAGGAGGGGAGCTAATTTAAGCTTTAAGGGGCACATAAAGCAGTTTTAAGGTACTATACCCAAAAGTTTTAGCCCAAGATAACCATATCCCACAACCGCTACCCTTTTTACCCAGATAGGACTTAATCTTTTAGAAATCCTTGGAGCAATAAAACCTGCTGACACTGCACCTATTGCCATAATAAGAAACAGCACTACATCTGTCTGTCCAAAGAAGTAGTATCTTGAGGAAGCCATGAGGTTATTAAAAAAGACAGCTAAAAGGGAGCTACCCACCACCACGTAAATAGGAAGACCCATGATAACTGTCATCAGGGGAACAAGGAAAGGAGCGCCTCCAAAGCCTCCCAGACTTGAAGCTACAGCTATGATAAAACCTCCAATGGCTCCAACCACCATGTTTGCTTCAAATTTTTCTCCCCAGAATTCAACCGTCATCTTCATGGTTTATACCTCCTTTTAAGATTTTTGTTCCCTTTGAGCCTTGGCTGCAGCAGCACGTCTTTTGAACTCTTCAAGAATGGCTTTCTCTTTCTTTGACTTCTCAATATAGCCCGGTGTAGTCTGCCAGAACATCAGGGCTGCAAGTATCAACAGGACAATACCAAACACAAACTTGTATTCAGACAAGGTGATAAACTGGTTCAAAAGCGGACCAAAGAATCCACCCAAAGCCATAAAGATACCAACAGTGATACCAAGTTTCAAGTTAATGAAGCCAATTTTAGAATAGTTGTATATACCAGCGCCCTGGCTGAAGAGAACCGAAGGCATAACTGAACCAGCTACAACAGGGTGAGGTATGTCATAGATCAGAATAAGAAGAGGATTGAGGATGAACCCACCACCTGCACCCATTATTACCCCGAAGGTACAAATAGCAAGAGCTAAAATTAGTGGACCAAAAAGGTTAACCGATGTCCCAGCAACTGGGAAATAATACTTCGGGAAGGACACATCACAAGAAAATTTGGCAGGCTCGCTTTTGATCTCCTTATCAACAACTGCTATGACAGAGAAGGCTCCTTTGGGGGCATTCTCAGGAAGCTTGAAATTTACTGAAAAAGTACCATCCTCATTGGTTGTAATTTTTTGTAGGACAAAAAGTTTTTCAAGCTTTCTCATACGGGCTTGTAAAAGACGGGCAGATTCTTTTTTAATGTCCTTTTTGTCAGTAAGGCTTGGTAAAGGCTCTCCCCTTGAACCGATGATTGTTCTGACAATGCTTGTTTTCCAAACCTTTATCTCAGAAATAAGTTTAGGCGGAGTTATGTAAGCAAAATCAGCATTTGTTTGCTTCAAAAATTCACCGATTTTCCACTTTTTATCGGCTTTAAACTTGGCATAGATCTCTTTGACTGGTCTTTCTTCGACGGTACCGTTCTTTTCTACTTTGGCTACATAATCTTCATTAATAATTATAGTATAAAACGCAGGCACTTCTTTAGTTAGGTAGAACTTAAACTCCTTTCGGTCAAGCCTTCCTACTTGAACCTTGGCTTCTGTGGAGGCAATCTCAATGAAGTTGACCTTCATTCCCGGCGGAACTTTACCCGTAATCTGGATAGTATCACCGCCTTTGTACTTATCCCTGTCAATTTTTATCTCTACCTTTGGAGGTTCAGCAGGCTTTGCCTGAGGCTCAACCTGCTTCTCCTGAGAAAAGCAAGGCATGCTAAAAAACAAAAACACTAAAAAGGAAAACAATAACAAAAAACCAAACTTAAAACGTTGCCAATACATCATGCCCCACCTCCTAAG
>CAZJUD010000089.1:0-8476 GCA_964549125.1 uncultured Caldimicrobium sp. | reverse complement strand
AAGGGCTATAATATGATTCGTTAGCTCATCAAGGGTAAGACCTCGGGCTTTAATCCTCATGATTTTTTTGTTAAACTTCTAAGGCTTTTACTGAATAAACAGTAGGTTCCTTTTTTAATTCTTCAAGGGCTTCTTGGGTTGGGGGTTGGTCTAAGGAAAGAAGGATTATGTTTCTTTTTTTCATGGGGTCTTGCCCAACATACATTCTTGCGATGTTAAGGTTGTGCTTGCCAAGGATGGTGCCGATCTTTCCAATTACTCCAGGCCTGTCTTCGTTAAAAATGAAGAGCATATGTCCTTCTGGGAGTGCGTCAAGGCGAAAGCCGTTGATCTTTACTATCCTTGGTTCGTTTTTCCCAAAGATCGTCCCTTCAACGAGGACAGAATCTTTGGATGACAAAACTTTTACTCGAATAAGGGAGGTAAAATCCTCCGCAGATTCAGTTTTAACCTCCGAAACTTTTATGTTTCTTTCCTTTGCCCGAACTAAGGCATTCACATAGTTTACATCCTCTTTGAGGTATGGACTGAGAAGCCCTTTGACCAGAGCCACGGTTGCTGGTTTTACGTCGAGCTTTGCTACCTCACCAAGATAGGTAATCTCAACCTCGGTGATTGCTCCTTCTATCAACTGAGAGGCAAAAAGCCCGAGCTTTTCTACAAGGTTAAGAACAGGCTTTAATACCGTTAGAGCTTCTCCGGTGATCGCAGGAACGTTTACTGCATTTCTAACAATGCCATGCAAAAGGTAATCAACGACCTGCTTTGCAATTTCTACCGCAACCACCTTTTGTGCTTCAAACGTTGAAGCCCCTAAGTGAGGAGTAACCACCACATTATCAAGCTTTAAGAGAGGATAATCTGGAGGAACGGGTTCTTTTTCAAAGACATCAAGGGCTGCCCCTGCAAGATGTCCTGATACTAAGGCTTCATACAGGGCATTTTCATCAACGATTCCACCCCTTGCGCAGTTGATAAGGTAGGACCCCTTCTTCATTTTGCTAATCCTTTCTTTGTTTAAGAGATGGTAGGTTTCTTTGGTCAAAGGGGTATGAATGGTTACAAAGTCTGATTGGGAAAGAAGCTCATCGAGGCTTACAATCTCAATTCCCTTTTCTTTAGCAACCTCGGGTGAAACAAAGGGGTCGTATGCAAGGACTTTCATCTTAAAGCAAAGGGCTCTTTCAGCAACGATGCTACCTATCCTCCCAAGACCGATGACCCCTAAGACCTTACCGTTCAATTCAATGCCCATAAATTTTTTTCTATCCCAGATTCCAGATTTGACGGTAGCGTTTGCCTGGGGAATGCGTCTTGCTAATGCGAGGATGAGGGCAAAGGTATGCTCAGCAGCAGAAAGGGTGTTACCCCCTGGGACGTTCATGACTACGATGCCCCTTTCGGTGGCTTTCGTTACATCAACGTTATCAAGCCCTGTTCCTGCCCTACCAATAACCTTAAGTCTTTTGGCATGCTCGATTATCTCTTTGCTAACCTTTGTTCCGCTGCGGATAATTAAAGCGTCGGCATCCTCGATTTCCTTTTTTAGTTCTTCTGAGGATAAGCCGGGTTTATAAACCACATTAAGCCCTGCTGAACGGAGTATCTCTAAGCCTTCCTCTGAAAGAGAATCCGAAACAAGGACCTTCATACTTGCCTCCTTTTTAGTCAGATAAAAAAAGAAGAGTTGCTAAGAATTTTACTCCAGTTTATGCCCTATGCCAAGAAAAATCCAAGAAAAATTTCTTATCGCCCTGATCTTCTGAGCAAGCGACCTTTCTCTTTGCTCAGCATGTTTAAACTTTGGCTTAAAACCACTGCCAAGGTGAGTTGGATGGTGGTGGAGTAGGAGGATAAGGTGGGGCCTGAGAAGTAAGATTTGGTTGGTTAGTTGGTGATGAAACCTTAGGTTGAATTTGTGGGTAAGGTTGGGGTTGGAATTGAGGAAATGGTTGAGTTGGTGGTGGAGGGGGAGGTGGAATATCTATCTTAACAAACAATCTATCTTTGTCTTTAAAAAATATATCCGAGATGTAGGGGATAGGATTAAGCTTGCTAAGTCCTGAAGTTATTTTATCTTTTAACCCTCTTTTTTCTGTTGGTATAACGTCTTGGGTTTTAGTGTATGGTTGACTTACCATCGCTATTTCCTGCCTTTCTTCGATTAAGGTTTTTCGTGCTTTATCAAGGTCTGAGCTGAACTTTGATAAAAATTCCTGGGGAGAAACCTCGTCCGAGGTTGAAAAAATCAGCTTATCTTCTTTAAATACATCTATCTTGTAGCTTGCTTTTTCAGGGTATAGGGCAATGTTTATCTTTGCTTTCATCTGAGCTTGAGGGATGCTTTCTCCTACCTTTGGGATAATACTGTTTGGGACTGCGAGCCTGCTTTCAATCATGTTGATGAGCCCGCTTGTCAAGTATTTATACTCTTCCGCAGAAGAATAGTTTAGCTCTACAGGTAGCAACGCAGGTTTAGCATGAGTTAATGGTATATATAGAATGTTGAAAAGAAAAAAGATAAAGAAAAAGGGGAGGGCTTTTTGAGTGAGCCCCCCTATTTTTGAATTATTTTTTCTAAGACCTTTGTTTTTCAAGCTCCTTTTCCTTTTCGGCTACGATTAACCTTGTTTTAATGATAGTATCTGGGGTTAAGCTCATGGAGTCGATGCCACATTCTACCAAAAATTCAGCAAAGTCTGGGAAGTCGCTTGGTGCCTGACCGCAGATGCCTATCTTTCTTTTCATTCTTTTAGCGGTTTGAATAACCTCTTTGATAAGCTTCTTTACTGCTGGATTTCTTTCATCGTAGAGATGTGAAACAAGCTCTGAGTCTCTATCCAACCCAAGGGTGAGCTGAGTTAGGTCGTTTGAGCCAATGGAGAAGCCGTCGAAGATCTTGGCAAACTCTTCTGCTAAGACCACATTGCTTGGGATTTCACACATCACATAGATTTCAAGACCGTTTTCGCCCTGTTTTAGCCCGTATTTTTCCATGATGCTAATAACCCTTTTCCCTTCCTCTGGAGTTCGGCAGAAGGGGATCATTACCTTGATGTTGGTTAGCCCCATCTCGTCCCTTGCCTTTTTCAAGGCTTTGCACTCTAAGGCAAAGGCTGGTTCAAACTTTGGGTCATAATAGCGAGAAGCACCACGCCACCCGATCATTGGATTGTGCTCCTCAGGCTCAAAGAGGAAACCACCTATCAGATTGGCGTATTCGTTACTCTTAAAATCTGAAAGCCTAACTATGACATCCTTAGGATAAAAGGCACAAGCAATGGTTGCTACTCCTTGGGCAAGCTTGTCTACGAAAAATTCAGCCTTGTTCTCATAACCATAGGTCCTATCTTCAATTATTTTTACGAGTCTTGCAATCTTCTTATCTGTCTTAGCCTTTTCTTTTAGCTCATCGAAATAAACTAAAGCGAGGGGATGTATTCCAATATGAGAGCCGATGATAAATTCTAAACGGGCAAGCCCTACTCCGTCGTTAGGAATCTGACCCTGAGCAAAGGCTTGCTCAGGAATTCCTACATTCATCATGATCTGGGTCTTTGTTTTGGGTAGATGTTCAAGGTCAATCCTTTCTACTTCAAAGGGAACGATCCCTTCAAGGACTCTACCCTCTTCACCTTGGGAACAATCAACGGTGATCTCTTGCCCAGTAGCGATCTTTTTGGTTGCAACCTCTGTGCCGACAATGCAGGGTATACCGAGCTCTCTTGAGACGATTGCTGCATGACAAGTTCGACCGCCTTTATCAGTTACTATGGCTGAAGCTTTTTTCATGATCGGTTCCCAGTCAGGGTCAGTCATCGTGGTAACCAAAACTTCACCCTCTTTAAACTCAGCAATTCCGCTAACATCGAGTATAACCCTTGCCCGACCCTGACCGATCTTACTTCCAACCGCCTTCCCAGTGCAAATTACCTTACCTTCACCTTTTAGTTTGTATACTTCATAGAATTTTTGGTCTTTTATTGCATGAACGGTTTCCGGCCGAGCTTGAACAATATAAAGTTTGCCTGTGCCAACATTTTTACCGTCACCATCCTTTGCCCATTCAATGTCCATAGGTCGTCCATAGTGTTCCTCAATGATCATCGCCCAACGAGCAAGGGTTAAAATTTCTTCATCGGTAAGCACAAACCTTTTTCTTTCATCGTAAGAGGTTTTAACTTCCTTTAAGGGCTTCTTTGGGCTCGATCCATAAACAAGCTTTACATCCTTTGACCCAAGCCTTTTTGTGACTATGGGTTTGTAACCAAGCTTAAGGGTTGGTTTAAAGACGTAAAATTCATCTGGGTTAACTTTTCCCTGGACTACATATTCACCAAGCCCCCAAGCTCCTGTAATGTAGACGACATCCCTAAAACCACTCTCCGTGTCAAGGGTAAACATAACCCCAGAACAAGCAGAGTCTGACCGGACCATCTTTTGGACAGCAACCGAGAGATAAACATTGAAATGGTCAAATCCCTTATCCTCCCTGTAAGAGATAGCTCTATCTGTGAAAAGGGAAGCAAAGCATTTTTTTACATAATCAACTACCGCATCCTCACCCCTTACATTAAGATAGGTCTCTTGTTGACCAGCAAAAGAGGCATCAGGTAGGTCTTCAGCAGTGGCAGAAGACCTTACTGCAACATCAACATTCTTCCCATACTCTTCCTCAAGAATACGGTAAGCTTTCCTTATCTCCTCTTCAAGTTCTTTTGGCATTTTAGCATTAAGAATGAGATTCCTAACAGTTCTCCCCCTACGTTGTAAATCAAGGACATCATGAGTGTCAAGGCCCTTTAAGGCTTCTCTTATTTTGTCATCAAGATGGTTTTTCTGAATAAAGTATTTATAAGCCTCTGCGGTGACGGCAAAGCCATCAGGAATGTTTATCCCCTTTGGGGTAAGTTTAGAATACATCTCACCTAAGGATGCATTTTTACCACCAACTAATGGGACATCTTCGTAGGAGATATCTTTAAAGAAGAGGATAAAGGGTCTTTCAGACATACTCCCCCCCTTGACGTAATTTTCTGAAGGTTAACAAAAGAAATAGTACCTGTCAAGGTGTGGTATAAAAGGGGTTTTGTAGTAAATTGTAGAATATGGAATGGGGAAGGGGTTATGTGCAACTCTACATCGGAGAGGGGAAAGGGAAGACAACTGCAGCCTTGGGGTTAACCATCAGGGCAATTGGTGCCGGGTTAAGAGTAGCCTTTTTTCAATTCTTTAAACCACCCACTTCCTCGGAAGTAAAGGTTCTTAAAGGTTTCTTTCCTCAAGTTTTCTATAAAAGCTTTCACAATGGTGGCTTTGTGAAGGGTAAACCCTCTCAAGAATTAATAGAAGAAATAAGAAAAGGATGGAAATCAGCCTTAGAGGTTGCAGAAGAAGGGAAGTATCAGGTTCTTGTTCTTGACGAGCTTACCTATGCCTTAAATTGGGATATAATCACAGAGACTGAACTTCTTTCTTTTTTGCATAAAAAACCAACTGCGCTTGAGGTTGTTATTACTGGAAGGTATGCTCCCCAAAGTTTAATTGATGCGGCTAACTTAGTTACAGAGATGAAGATGATCAAGCATTACTTTGACTGTGGGGTTCCCGCAAGGCTTGGCATTGAAAAATGAAGGAACTTGAAAGAATAAAAGAAAAGGTAAAAGCCGGAGAAAGGTTAACCCCTGAGGAGGGAGTTTTCCTTTTTAGATTTCCCCTTCATGACCTTTCTGCTTTGGCAAGAGAAGTCCGTTTTAGGCTTAACCCTCAACCTATAGTTACCTATGTCGTCGATAGAAACATCAACTATACGAATGTATGTATTTCAGGCTGTAAGTTTTGCGCCTTCTATGTTCCTCCTAACTCTCCAAAGGCTTTTCTTTTAAGTCACGAGGAGCTTGCTAAAAAAATAGAGGAAACTTTAGCCCTTGGGGGGTATCAGATTCTTTTACAGGGAGGTTTGCACCCGCACCTTACTTTGGAGTATTACGAAGACTTATTCAGGTTTATTAAACAGAGGTTCCCTCAAATTCATCTTCATGCCCTTTCTCCACCTGAAATTATCTACCTTAGCAAAACCTCAGGGCTATCTGTTGAGGAGGTTTTAAAGAGGCTAATCTCAGCTGGTCTTGATTCTATCCCTGGGGGAGGGGCTGAGATACTTGTTGACCGCGTAAGGGAGCAGATCTCACCCCGTAAGGCAACTTCCCAAGAATGGCTACATGTTATGGAATGCGCCCATAGACTTGGTCTTAAAACCACGGCAACTATGATGTTTGGGCATGTTGAAACCGAAGAAGATATAATCGAACACTTAGATAAGATACGAAGCCTGCAAGATAAAACTTCGGGATTTACTGCCTTTATACCCTGGACCTTCCAACCAGGAAACACCGCTCTTTCTCATCTTAAAAAGGTGGGTTCAGTAAGGTACTTACAAGTCTTAGCTATAAGTAGGATCTACCTTGATAACATCAAGAACATTCAGGTATCTTGGGTTACTCAAGGACCAAGGATAGCTCAGCTTGCCCTTGATTTTGGGGGGAATGATTTTGGAAGCACCATGATCGAAGAAAACGTAGTTTCTGCAACAGGGGTCACCTTTAGGTTAAGCGAGGAAGAAATTCGCAGATACATCATAGGAGCAGGCTACATCCCTAAAAGAAGAAGGATGGACTACACCCTTCTTGAATAAAACCTAAATCTAACATGGAAGAAATTTTAATACATCCTAATGAACACTATCTTTTTAGGGCAAAAGTTGTCATCCCTGTCACCAGACCACCCATTTTTTCTGGCTGTGTCGAGATAAAAGACCAAAAAATAGTTGGTATTTATCCATATAAAGAGATAAAGCAAACACCTCCCAGAGCTAAGATCATAGACCTTGAGGACATGGTGTTATTCCCAGCCTTAGCCAATGTGCACACCCATCTTGAGCTTTCAGCGTTAAGGTTTAGGGTTTTACCATCTGGCTCTTTTATAAACTGGCTTCATCAGGTGATCAAAAAAAGAGAATCTTTAACCCCGATAGAGATGGCAGAGTCAGCAAGGTTTGCCCTGCTTGAGCTTTGGAGAGAAGGTATTTCTATCGTGGGGGATGTTGGCAACACAGGTATAACTATCCCAATTCTTAACGAGTCGCCTCTTCGGGGATATTATTTTGAGGAAATCCTCTGCTTTAAAGGTAAGATAGAGCTTAAGGACAGGCAAAGCATCCATGGACGAATAAAAACTACCTATTCAGCCCATTCTCCCTACACTGTCAACCCCATCATGATCCAGGCTATAAAATCTCACACCCGGAGACATAAGACGCCCTTTATGATCCATTGTGCAGAATCTCAGGAAGAGGTAGACTTTTTGCTACGAGGAGAGGGTCCTTTGCTCAATCTTCTTGTTTCAAGGGGGAAGTGGGATGAGAACTTTACTGCAAAAGGGCTTACCCCTGTTTCCTATCTTGAAAGCTTAGGTGTTATTGACGAAAACACAATCTTGGTTCACTGTGTCCATCTAACAGAAGATGACCTTAAGATCCTTAAGAAACGAAACCCGATAATCTGCCTTTGTCCTCGGAGTAATCTTTACACAGGGGCAGGCATTCCAAAGCTTCCTCAGCTTTTAGCTTACGGGTTAAGGATTGTCCTTGGGACGGATTCCTTAGCAAGCGTTGACAGGCTTTCTATCTTTGAAGAGATTAGGACTTTACATGCCTTTTATCCAGAAGTCCCAGCTAATGAACTTCTCCTTATGGCGACAAAGATGGGGGCTAAAGCCCTTGGGTTTGACGGTGCTTGCCAATTAACTGAAGGGGCAACACCTGATCTTTTAGCCCTAAGCCTTCCTTTCCCTTTAGTTGAAGACCAAGAAAAGGCTCTTATTGAATTTATCAGGACGGAGAAAAAAATTGTCTATAGGATCTATGCTTAAGATAGGTCTTCCTAATTACCTAAACACCTTGCCTTTTCTTTATCATCTTCCGAAGATGAAAGACATTGAACTTGTCCTTGACGTTCCCTCTCGACTAAACGAGAAATTGGCTAAAGGTGAGGTCGCTTGCGGGCTTTGTTCAAGTGTTTTTTATGCCAAACATTACGAAGACTTTTTGCTTATCCCAGATATTTCTATTAGCGCAGTTGGTAAAGTAAAAAGCGTTTGCCTTTTCCATAGGGTGCCAATATCACAACTTTCAGGAAGGTCTATCGGCATATCACCAGAAACAGAGACTTCCTTTGCACTCCTTCGCCTTGTTCTTGAAAGGATGATAGGTATTAAACCATCTTATGTGAAGTTAAATTTAGCTCTCAGTGAACTAAATTATGATGGGGCTCAAGCCCATATGGAAAGATTTGATGGATATTTAGCTATAGGAAATGAAGCCCTTGAGCTACTTTATAAGGAAGAATTTCCTTTTGTGACAGACCTTGCTCAATTTTGGCTTGAAAAAACAGGATATCCCTTTGTTTTTGCCCTTCTT
>CAZJUD010000088.1:0-6369 GCA_964549125.1 uncultured Caldimicrobium sp. | reverse complement strand
AAGACGACTGGCTGGAGGGAGGTCCTTTGCTGCGTTCACGACGACGAGGTCTTACAAGAATTTTTAAACAGCCTTGTTTTACCTTGACAGCTTCTTTAATCTTGTGTTAAGTTTATTGTATGAAGCGGTTAATTCTATGTGCTGATTGGTTGATCACTTCAGCAGAGCGCCCCCCTATTCATCAAGGAGCCATCGTAATCGAGGGTAAGAAGGTCTTTGATGTTGGACCTCAGAGCGAAATATTACCTCGCTATCCGAACCACAAAATACTCAACCTCCAGCACAAGCTAATTTTCCCTGGTTTGGTCAACGCTCATACTCACGCGCCTATGAGCATCTTTCGCGGCATAGCTGAAGACTTGCCCTTAATGACTTGGCTTAGGGAATACATTTGGCCAGTTGAAAGTAAGATTAAGCGGGAATGGGTCTATTGGGGCACAAAGCTTGCCTTAATTGAAATGGTCCGATCAGGGATAACCCTTTTCTGCGACATGTATCTTTTTGAACCAGAAGTCATAAGGGCAACTGAGGAGGTAGGGCTTAAAGCCCTCCTTGGAGAGGGGCTCTTTGATTTCCCTTCCCCTGGTTACGGTCCTTTAGAAAAGGGGCTTAAGCTTACAGAGGGACTACTTCAAGAGTTTGCTCGTCACCCTAAAATAAAAATCGCCGTATCCCCCCACACCCTCTACACCTGCTCCCCAGAAACTATCAAAAAATGCGTCAATCTATCTGAGCGATACAACGCACCTCTTCACATTCATCTTGCTGAGAACTCTGAGGAGATAGCTGAAATAAGGAAGCGATATGGGAAGCATCCAGTAGAGCTTCTTGATGAACTCGGAGGAGTGAACGAAAGGCTCTTAGCTGTGCATTGTGTAAAGCTTGGAGAAAGGGAGATTGAAATCCTCTCCAAGAAAGGGGCAAAGGTCGCAAGTTGTCCTGAGAGTAACCTTAAGCTTGGGTCAGGAATTGCCCCCATTCCGAAGATGCTCTCAGCTGGGCTTTGCGTTGCCCTTGGAACGGATGGTCCTGCAAGCAACAACGACTTAGACCTTCTATCTGAGATGCGAACCGCATCTTTAATCCACAAAGGTTTAGCCGAGGACCCAGCCATTATATCTGCAAAAGATGTTTTTGCTATGGCTACAGAAAATGGAGCCTTAGCTCTTCATTTCCCAGACACAGGGAAGCTTCTCCCAGGCTATAGAGCTGACCTTGCCGTGCTTGACCTAAAGAAAGAAAATCTTCAGCCAGACTACAATCCTTTAGCCCTTCTTGTTTACAGCGCAAAGGCAGGCCAGGTATCCGATGTAATGGTTGACGGCGAGTTCATCATGAGAAACCATCAAATCTTAACGGTAGATGAGGTCTTGATTAAAGAAAAAATTCACGAAATCAAAGAGGAGATCTTACAGCTTTTAAAGGCACGCAGGGGTTAGTTTTTTAATGGACTTAAATTTTTTTCACAACGTAATTTGTAAAGGTGAAGTTTGATAGAGAAAATTTTCCCATCCTGAGGAAGGTTTACCAAAAAAAATTGTATCATTTCTCTTGACAAAACTCAAAAATTTTATATTTTGCCATATTAAAATTTCTAAGGAGGTTGACCTATGGCGGATATTGAAGCTCTTCTAAAGGAAGAACGTATCTTTTATCCCCCACAGGATGGGAAGGACCAGGCTTACATTTCGAGTAAATATCAGTATGAGCAGATTTATAAGTATTCTCTTGAGGACCCAGACGGTTTTTGGTCAGAGAGGGCAAAAGAGCTTATCACCTGGTTTAAGTATTGGGAGAGAACTTGCTATTGGGATTTTGAAAAACCTGAGATCAAGTTCTATGAAGGCGGGAAGCTAAACGCAGCCTTTAACTGCCTTGATAGACACTTAGCTAATCCTGAAGTAAAGAACAAAGCAGCCATCATCTGGCAGGGCGAGCCAGATAAGGATGTTAGGGTTTACACCTATCAAATGCTTTTTGACGAGGTTTGTAGGTGGGCAAACATCCTCAAACACTTTGGGGTGAAGAAGGGGGATCGGGTAGCTATTTACATGCCCATGATGCCAGAAGCCGTTGCGGCTATGCTTGCCTGCGCAAGAATTGGGGCCATTCACAGCGTGGTGTTTGGTGGTTTTTCTGCTGAGGCTTTAAAAGCGAGGATCCTTGATGCTGGAGCAAAACTTTTAATTACTGCTGATGGAACCTATCGTGGTGGAAGGAAAATAAACCTTCTTACTAACGCTGAGAGCGCTGTTTCTGAATGCGATTGCATTGAAAAATACATCGTGGTAAACCGTTTTGGAGATGAAATAACCCTTTCTGACGAAAGAGGCGTTCTTTACGATGAGCTAAAGAAGAATCTGGATTTTGAAAAGTATTGCCCCTATGAAGAAATGGATGCTGAAGATATCCTTTTCATTCTTTATACCTCAGGTTCTACAGGCAAACCTAAGGGTATTTATCACACTACCGGAGGTTATCTTGTTTATGCTGCCCATACTACTCAATGGGTGTTTGACCTAAAGCCCGAGGATATCTTTTGGTGTACGGCAGACATAGGTTGGATCACCGGGCATTCCTACATTGTTTACGGTCCTTTAGCTCTTGGGGCAACAGTTTTCATGTACGAAGGAGTTCCAACCTATCCAAATCCTGGTAGGTGGTGGGAGCTTGTTGACCGCTATAAAGTAACCATCTTCTACACCGCACCAACGGTAATCAGGGCTTTGATGAGGGAAGGAGAGCAATGGCCAGCTAAGTATGACCTTTCTACGCTTCGCATCCTTGGCACAGTGGGTGAACCCATAAACCCCGAGGCTTGGGTTTGGTATCATAAGAACATTGGAAAGGGTAGGATTCCAGTAGTTGATACCTGGTGGCAGACGGAGACCGGTGGGCACTGCATTTCACCTCTTCCCTATGCTATTCCTCAAAAACCAGGGTCTGCAACCCTACCCTTACCCGGAATTGAGCCAGTAATCCTTAGAGGAGATGGCACACCAGCTGATGTGAACGAGGGAGGGCATCTTTGCCTCAAGAGGGCTTGGCCTGGTATGGCTCGTGGGGTGTGGGGCGACCCAGCAAGGTTTAAAGAAATATACTTTAGTAGGTTCCCTGGATACTACCTCACCGGTGACGGAGCAAGAAAAGACGAAGATGGCTACATTTGGATCATAGGTAGGCTTGATGACGTTATCAACGTCTCCGGTCACCGTATCGGAACCATGGAGCTTGAATCCGCCTTTGTTGCTCATCCAGCAGTAGCAGAAGCCGCAGTGGTTGGTATGCCTCATGAGATAAAAGGTGAAGCAATTTACGCTTACGTTGTTCTTAAGGAAGGACATCACCCAAGCGACGAGTTAAGAAAAGCCCTTGTCAATCACATAAGAAAGGTTATTGGGCCCGTGGCTACGCCCGATGTTATTCAATTTGTTTCAGGTCTACCTAAGACCAGGTCCGGAAAGATCATGAGAAGGATCCTGCGTAAGGTTGCTGCAGGTATTTACGATGACCTGGGCGACACCTCTACGCTTGCTGACCCATCCGTGGTTGAAGAAATTATCCGCGGAAGAAAAGAAATTTTTGGAAGTTAAACTTTGTTAAGGGGGCTTTTGCCCCCACTGTTTTAATGAAGGATTTTATCTTTACTCTTCCAGTCCAAGTCTTCTTTGGGAGAAATTCTTTAAAGAAGCTCCCTGAAATTCTACCAACTCTTGGGAAAAGATGTCTTGTAATTTACGGTAGGTCTCAGGTAAAGAGGGTAGGAGCCTATGAAAAGGTAGTCCAATCTTTAAAATCTTCAGGCATAGAATTTCAAGATTTTTCTGGTATTAAGCCTAACCCAACCCTTTCTAAGGTAAAGGAGGGAATAAAATTTGCTCAGGAATTCAAACCTGACTTTTTGATTGCTCTTGGCGGAGGAAGCGTCATAGATACTGCAAAGGCTTTAGCATGTGGATACTTCTATTCCGGTGATCCCTGGGACTTTTTTGAAAAAAAAGCTTTCCCTGAAAAAGCATTACCCATCGTTGCCATCCCAACCATTGCGGGAAGCGGATCAGAGCTAAATGACGTTAGCGTTTTAGTGAATGAAGAAATTGGCCTAAAGCTCTCCATGAGGCATCCTTCACTCCTCCCTAAATACACCTTCATTGACCCAAGCCTAACCTTTACTGTCCCCCCCAATCTTACAGCCTACGGAGTAATGGATGCCTTTTCTCATTGCTTTGAGTTTTACCACTTTAGCAAACACTTCTTTGAAGGTCTTCCTTATGACCTTGCCGTTCTATTTATGAGAAGGCTCATCCACTGGGGAAAGATAGCCTTCGTTGAGCCAGAAAACTATGATGCTCGGGCGAACCTCTTTTGGATAAGTTCGCTTGCTCTATCAGGGCTTATTCGTTCAGGCATTGGGGCTTATAGGTTCTTTCTTCATTCCCTCGAGCATCCCCTTAGCGGGCTTTTCGACACGCCTCACGGGCTAAATTTAGCTATCCTTATGGCTTCTTACCTTAGACTTTATCATCGAAACCATCGGGTAAGAAGGTTCTTTGCCGATGTTTTTGGTCTTCAAGGGGAAAGAAATTTGAGCAAACGGGGGCTTGAAGCCCTTTTAAGCCTCTATGAATACTTTAAGCTACCTCTTTCATTAAAAGAGCTTGGAGTGAGTAGTCAGGACATACCAGCGCTTGTTGAGAGGGCTTGCATGATCCTTTTCCTCTGGAAGGCGGAAGAAGAGTTTACAAAAGAGGATGTGGAAAGGGTGTATGCTTTAGCCTTAGAGGGTCCCTTCGGGTAAAGGTTGTTAAACTCTTTTCCATTCGGTTATAAGAAAGCCGTCAAGAAGCTTATGCCCTTGAAATTCAAACCTAAGGACCTTCCTTAGGCTTTTAAATCCCTCTCCTCCAACGAGGGTCGGAACATTTTCTCCGCCCACGATGACCGGAAGATGTATTATCCTTAGTTCGTCTATAAACCCAAGCCTTGCAAACTCCCAGTTGATGGAAGCTCCTCCCTCAACCATTAGCCTCTTTATTCCCCTATTCCATAGTTCAGATAGAAGATAGGGAAAATCAACAAGTTCCTCCCCTGCGTAGATAACTTCAGCCCCAAGCTCCTTTATTTTTTTTACCCTTTCTTCAGGAGCCCTTTTAGTTGTGGCGATTATAGTGGGGGCATCCTTAGAGAAGATGTTTGCATTATAGGGGACATTTGCTGTTGAGCAGGGGATAACTCTGATAGGATTTTTCCCTTCTACATACCGGACGGTTAAACTTGGGTCGTCAGTGCGCACTGTCTCACAACCTACCATGATGGCATCAACTTGTGCCCTTATGCTATGAAGATAAGCGTAGACATCTTTTGTCATAAGGCTCATTAATTCCTTGCTTGAAGCCCCACGATAAAGGGTGAGCTTTCCGTCAAGCGTAACCTCTGATACTACGATCACATATGGTCTATTCATCTTTTACCTTCCCATAGTTAAGATAAAGATAGTATAGTCTATGAATAAGAGATAGAGATGTAAAGATTACGATGAGTTTTATACCTACCTCTAAAGCACCCTCAACCTCCATCTTTTCAAGTATGGTAAAAAAGAGAAGGGTTGCATGGGTTTCTGGTCTCCCAAAAAAGCCTTTACCCTCTAAGGGGTCAAAGATCTTGCCTTTTATTCTTTCAGCAAAACCTATCTCCGCATAGGCAACGGGCTTTATGAAGGAGTGTAGCATGGATAGGGTTACGGCAAAGGTTGCCCAGGTAGGGCTTGCATAATAATAGCCAACTATGCCGAGCACAAGCCCATCAACCCATTTATCAGCCACCCAATCAAAAACGGCACCAAACTTGGTTGTTTTCCCAGAGAGCCTTGCAACCTCCCCATCAGCAAGGTCAAAAATCCCAGAGATTAAAAGCAAAAAGAGAGCAGTAAGCAAAAATTCATAGTAGTAAGCAAGGGCTGAAGCTGTCCCTAAAATAAGCGAAAGAAAGGTGATTACATTAGGGCTTACTTTGAGCTTAAAAAGCACATAGGCAAAAGGAAAATAAAGCTTCTGAAGGACTGCCCGTTTGCTTGTCAGGTTCATACATTCAATGATAAACAATAATATTTGATGCGTCAATACTCAGAGAGGCTCTTCGATAATTCTTGCAAGGATACCTTGCCATTTTTAAGCAGTGTCAGCAAAACTGAAGGGTTCCTACATGTCGTTCGCTCATGTGTCACCCTGAGGGGCGTAAGGCTCGAAGGATCTCGGGGGAGGCCTTTCGTCCTTGCGGCTTCAGGGCGACAAAAAAACGAGGCCCTTCGCTGGCGCTCAGGGCGACAAAAAAGGCGGGCGACGTTGTGGGGGCATCCTGAGGGCCGTAAGG
>CAZJUD010000087.1:0-29403 GCA_964549125.1 uncultured Caldimicrobium sp. | reverse complement strand
GAATATAAGGTCTATCTCTCTACAAGACCAGAGAAGTATGTAGGGGATGAGAGGCGGTGGGACCTTGCTGAGAGCTCATTGCAGTCTGCCCTGCAAGCCCTTGGATTACCCTATGAGATAGACCCGGGCGAGGGTGTTTTTTATGGTCCTAAGATTGACCTTAAGATAAGGGATGCGCTTGGTCGCTACTGGCAGTGTTCAACCGTGCAGGTGGACTTTAACCTGCCTGAGAGGTTTGACCTTGTCTATGTTGGGGAGGATAATCAGTTTCATCGTCCTATCATGATACACCGGGCTCTGCTTGGCTCCCTTGAAAGGTTTCTTGGGGTGCTTATTGAACATTATGCAGGAGCCTTTCCTTTCTGGTTAGCTCCCGTTCAGATAAAGGTTTTAACCATTAAAGACAGCGTTATTCCCTATGCCGAAACCGTATCTTCAAGGCTTAAGAGCCTTGGCTTTAGAGTTGAGGATGACTTTCGTCCCGAAAAGCTAAACTATAAGATTAGGCAAGCTCAGCTTGAGAAGGTTCCCTACATGATCATCCTTGGCGAGAAGGAAATGGAAACAGGGACCGTTAGCCTTCGTTCCCGAAGGGGTGAAAACCTAAACAACATCACCTTGGATGAGGCTATCTTGCGGTTTCTATCTGAGGCTAAACCTCTTCCCGAAGGTTCATGACCCATCTCCATTTTCTTTCCCCCAAAGAAATTTTGCAAAGACAGTCGCTCAAACTAAATCCCTTGAGTATAGGTTTGCCGTTTTCCTTTCTCCTCGCATCAAGGATGCGGAGACCCCTTGCTCACACTCGGGGTGACAAAAAAATTGGCTCGGAGGACAAAAAAGTGGCTTGGGTTGACAATTTTTTTTTGGCTTACTTTAGGGCAACGAAAAAAGGTTTTTTGTGCCGGGAGAAGTTAAAAAAAATAATATTATCAAAAAAGGAGGAAGCTTGAGGGTATGCAGCAGGACTTGAAGCACAAATACCGAGTGAACGAGCGTATCAAAGCAAAAGAGGTTAGACTTATCGGACCTGATGGGAAACAAATAGGGATTGTTCCTATCCAAGAAGCCTTGCGCATTGCTGAAAGCTACGGGCTTGACCTGGTTGAAGTTGCACCAACTGCCAACCCGCCAGTCTGCAAGATCATGGATTTTGGAGAATTTCTCTACCAAGAAGCTAAAAAAGCTAAGGAAGCAAAGAAAAAACAGGCTGTTGTCGAGGTAAAGACTATTAAGCTTAGTCCAAAAACTGATAAGCATGACCTGGAAGTTAAAATTAGGCATATCTTGAGATTTCTTGAGGATAAGAACAAGGTAAAGGTTTGCGTGGTCTTTAAGGGACGAGAAATAACTCATCCTGAGCTTGCGGATAGAATCTTTTCAGCCATATTTCAAGCCATTGAAGGTAAAGGAGTGGTTGAGGCACCGCCAAAGCTTGAAGGAAAGATGATGACTGCTATGATTGCCCCTTTAAAATAAGGCTTGCTTATTAGGGAACCCAGCGCGAAAAGTTCTGCAAAATCCTTAACCCGGGATTCCCGCTCTTCTCTGGGTGGAACTGCACTGCCACAAGGTTTTTGTAAGCTATGGCTGATGGGAAGTTTATACCATGAAGGGTAACCCCATAGATTATTCCGTCATCCTTAGGCTCAACAAAGTAGCTGTGAACAAAGTAGTATTCATAGTCAGGGTCAAGCCCTGAGAAAACAGGATGTTCCTTTAACCATTCAACGGAGTTCCAACCCATATGAGGAACCTTCAAAACCTCATCTCCATACACCAAAGGCGTAGGAAAACGTTTAACCACCCCGGGGATAAGACCAAGGGTTTCTGTACCGCCATCCTCTTCGCTATACTCCATGACGACCTGCATACCAAGGCAAATACCAAGGATTGGTATTCCTTGAGAAAAGGCTTGCTTCAAAAAATCATCAAGACCCTGAGCTTTTAGATTTTCCATAGCAGACCTTGCCGCACCTACTCCAGGAAAGATAATACGGTCGCATTTTTTTAATACTTCTGGGTCTCCGGAGATAACATAGGGTATTCCAAGGTAGGCTAAGGCTCTTCCAACGCTCGTTAAATTTCCTGCCCTGTAATCAACGATCCCGATCATGAGTAGTCCTCAATTCCTGCCATCTTCTTTAGCTCTTCAAGTGGTGGAAGCTCATCCAGGGATTTTAATCCAAAGTATTCAAGAAAAAAAGGGGTTGTGCCGTAAAGAGGGGGTCTTCCAGGAACTTGTTTTCTTCCAACAACTTTAATAAGCCCTCTTTCAAGGAGATGCTTCAAGGCAGGACCAGCATCAACCCCGCCCCTTTTGGCTGAAACCTCTGCCCGGGTGATAGGTTGAAAGTAGGCTACGATGGCTAAGGTTTCAAGCTGAGACCGAGTTAATCGTTGGTTCTTTGGTTTAACGACCTTTTTGATGTATTCTGAAACCTCTGGAATGGTTTCAACGCGGTAACCCTGAGCAACCTCTCGGATAACTACGCCTCTTCCCTCATAATCTTTTATCAGCTCTTGGAGGATAACTTCAACTTCGCTAAAAGATAAACCATCGCAAACCTTTGCTAACTCCTTCAAAGTTAAAACTCGTCCAGAGACGAAAAGGAGAGCCTCTATCACCTTTTTAAAGAAGTTAAGCTCTGAAGTAGACCTTTCCTTCATGATAAACCTTCTCAACCTTTCCTTCCTCTTCCAGTTTATGAAGCACTGAAAGGATCTTTTCTTTTGCTTCCCCAAAAACTAAAACCAACTCTTCAAGGTCAGAAGGTCTCCTTGAAAGATAGTTGATCAACCACTCAGATAGCTCGGCAAATGTTAAAGGTTTAACCGCTATGGCATCCCTCTTTTCCGCTGAGATTACCTCTGCTTTACCTGAAAGCCTTTGTTTTATAGCTTCCAATTCTTCAAGGCTTAAAGGTCTTGCCATAGGATAGGCGGGAGGACGAACCACTGTGTTTAGCTGAACGCGATGGGGCTTAATATACTCTATGGCTGATTTTAAAGCGGAGATGTCATCAGGGGTATCGTTAAGACCTTTAACAAAAAGTATCTCAAGCCAAAGCTCGCCTTTCATCTCTTCTCGTAAAGCCTTAAGTCCCTCTATGATCAAATCAAGCTTTACATCTGCCACTGGTCGGTTCACTAAGCGAAAGCTTCTTTCCCTTGCAGAATCTAAAGAGGCAAGGACAAAATCAACGTTGGCTAAGGCTTCTCTCACTGACCTATCATGAACGAAGGTAGAATTGGTGAGAAGAGCTACTGGCTTATCTATCATAGCCTTGGCAAGGGAAACTGTCTCCTCAAAGTGTATGTTAAGAGTTGGCTCGCCTGAGCCGGTGATGGTTAAAACATCATAAGTATCTGCAACTGCTTTTGCCTGCTCAAGGGCTTCTCTTATCTTTTCTAATGGAATGTAGGGCTTTCTTTCTGAGGTGTAGTGAGTTGTTCGTCCAACTTCACAGTAAAGGCAATCCATATTACAGAGTTTCCGAGGAACGAGATCAATCCCAAGGGACCTGCCAAGCCTACGTGAGAGAACAGGGCCAAAGAGAAGTGGCATGCTCTTATTTTAACACCTCTATGGAAACAGCGGAGACCTTATACTCCGGTGTATCCATAAGCTCATCAAGCCCTGGGCTTACTAAGATGTTTGTCAAAGCGGTGTCAAAGTGAAAATCTGTATACAGATACCCCTGCGGAACCCGTGGATTTATCCTTGCTTTAAAGATAACCTCTCCTCTCTCGTTTTTGAGCTTAACAGTTGAACCGTCAAGGATTCCGTATCCTTGAGCATCCTTAGGATTAATATCTACGATAGGTTCAGAGGAAAGCTTAATCAACGATGGACACCGCCTTGTCATGCTTCCGACGTTGTAATGTTCAAGCCTTCGAATAGTAACCAAAATGAAGGGTTTATCTGCCTTTGAAGATTCAAAGGGCTCGATGTGCCTTGCGATGGCAAGATGAACTTTCCCCTTAGGAAAGCCATTTGTGAAAAGGATGGTTGTTCCTTGATGCTCTTCATCCGGGCAGGGCCACTGCAACCCAATTAGCCTCAAACGCTTATAGTTAATCCCCTTCCAAGCTGACCAAACGTCGCCTATTTCCTTAGCAATGTCTTCCGGTGAGGTATAACCCCAATCGTAGCCAAGCTTTTGAGCAAGCCTTGTAAGAATTTGCCAATCAGCTAAAGCTAAACCCGGTGGCTCAACTGCCTTTTCAAAAAGCTGAACCCTCCTTTCTCCGTTCGTAAAGGTCCCGCACTTTTCAAAGACACAGGCTGCTGGTAAAACCGCATGAGCCCACTTTGCTGAGAGAGGAATAAAGATGTCTTGACAGACTAAAAATTCTAACCTTTCCAAAGCTTTAAATACAGTTCCTATGTCCCCGTGACTTGCGGCCACATCATAACCCATAAGATACATGCCTTTGAGAGTTCCTTTAAGGGCTGATTCAAGCATCTTTGGAAGTGTTAGTCCCTCATCTTTTGGAAGCTCTAAACCCCAAACCTTCTCAAATTTTTCTTTCACCTCAGGTGAAAGATAGCTTTGATAACCAGGCAATACATAGGGAAGACCTCCCATGTCACAAGCACCTTGAACATTGTTTTGACCCCGCAAAGGCATAGCTCCGCAACCAGGCTTCCCCCAAAAACCACATAGGGTGGCAAGGTTTGCCGCTGCCATAGCCGCATATGACCCAGAACGGTGCTCCGAAACCCCAAGCCCCCAAAGAATTAAGGCTGATTTGGCTTTTGCATACATGTAGGCAGCTTGCTCAATCAAGAAACCCGGGATTCCAGTATACCTCTGAACCCTTCCAAGGTCCCACTCGCTAAGGATGTAATGACGAAATCCTTCAAAATTTTCAACATACTTTTCTACAAAATCTTTGTTGTATAGCTCGTCCCGAAGGATAACATAAGCCATGCCGTTTAAGAGTGGCACATTGCTTCCCGGTCTTAGCTGAAGGAAGATGTTCGCTCTGTCAGCAAAGGGAATCCTTCTTGGGTCAGCAACGATGAGCTTTGTTCCTCTTTTTAAAGCCCTGTCTATCTTCTGGGCAACGATAGGATGAGCCTCAGAGGAGTTACTCCCAAGGATAAAAATCAGCTCAGCGTTTTCTATCTCGTCAAAGTTTACACAAGCTGCTCCGGTTCCTACTGTGGCCGCAAGACCTGCGACCGATGGCGCATGTCAGACCCGCGCCGGACAATCTACATTATTCGTCTTAAAAATCCCTCGGGCTATCTTTTGAAGAAGATAGTTCTCTTCGTTGCTTGCCCTCGCCGAGCAGAGGAAACCAAGTGCGCGCGGTCCATATTTCTCTTTAAGAAGCATGAGGTTTTTAGCCACAAACTCTAAGGCTGTATCCCAATCTACTTCCTTAAAGTCGTCCTTCAGGGACTCTCGGATCAAAGGTTTAGTCAATCTTTCAGGACTTCTATAATACTCAAATCCAAACCTCCCCTTTAGGCAGGTAAACCCGTAATTCGGAGGTAAATCCCTTCCCTTTACCTCAAGGATGGTTCCGTTTTTTACTATTACGGTAAGATTACAGCCCACTCCACAGTAGCCGCAAACGCTCTTAACCTCCTTTGCTCGCTCCCTTTCATAAGGGACAGGTTGGTTTTTCTTGATGAGAGCCCCCGTTGGGCAAGAATCAACGCACATACCGCAGCTGACGCAAGCCTCCGTAAATCTAAAGGTGATGTATTCGGTGGGTTTTCCTTTGTCTACAACCCTTAGGAAGATGGCTGAATAGGGACAAATTCGAACGCAACGCTCGCAGGCAATGCACTTATTAGAATCCACTTCGATCAAAGGATGGGACCTTATGATAGGGTACGTCATCCTTTTTCGGGAGGTTGCTGCTGGGACATCTTCCGCTATCATGAACCTTCTTAGCTCGCATTTTGACAAACCAAGACAACCGCACTTAAGACACCGCTGAGCCTCCTTGACTGCCTCTTCAGGTGTCAACCCTATTAAAACCTCTTCAAAGTCCTTCACCCTTTCCTCAGGAGGTCTCTCTTTAAGCTGAGCCCTGCTCTGGGGAGTAAATTGGTCAAGAAAGTTGGAATCTATATCTTCAGCTCTTTTTCCACGGGTAAAATCAAACTTCACCGTGATTATTTGGCGTTCCTTGGGTCTATTTTCTAAGTAGGAAGATATGGAATGGGCTGCTTTTCTTCCGCTTGCCACAGCCTGGATGACTGTCCTTGTACCGGTCAGCATGTCTCCACCCACAAACACCCCAGGCACAGAGGTTGCAAGGGTGGAAGGGTCAACCTTCAGCGTCCCATCGGGATTAAGCTCAAGCTTTGCCTCAAGCTCCCCATAGTTTAAAAAGTCTACCCCGGGCTCTTCGCCCCAAGCCCTAAAAACAAAATCATAAACCTCACTAAAAGCAGTCTCCTCAAGGACTTTCACTTCCTTCTTTTCCGTCTTTATCGTCCTTGCAAGCCTAAGCTCATAGGAATTTGAAGCTTTTCTCAGCTCAAGAGGAGCTGTTGCAAACACAAAATGCACTCCTTCCTTTTCAGCATAAGAAATTTCCCGTTGAGGGATGGGGGCTTCTATCCTTGACCGTTGATAATAAACATCAACCTTAGCTGAAAGCCTAACTAAAACCCTTGCCAACTCAACAGCCGTGTAGCTACACCCTAAGATAGCAACCCTCTTCCCCTCAAATGTGGCTTTCTCTACTCCATCACCTTTATTAAAACGAAAAAGAAAATTCAACCCGCTTTCAGAAAGCTCTTCACAAGGGAACCCATAAAAGCGTTCTTTCCTTGCTCCTATGGCAAGGAATACCGCTTGAAATCCTTGAGCAAAAAGGTCTGCCAAAGAAAAATCTTTGCCCCAAGCTTGTCCCCCCCGAAACTCAATGCCGAGATTCAGAAGATTTGTAATCTCTTTGTCAAGGACATCCTTAGGTAGCTTAAAAGAAGGTATACCATACCGGAGCATTCCACCAGGTTTCTCTTCCCGATCAAAGATGGTCACATCATAGCCTTCAAGCCTCAAAAAATAGGCACAGCTTAAACCCGCAGGTCCTGAACCAATAATGGCTACTTTTTTGCCCTTTGCTGGCTTTATCTCAGGGGGTATCTCACCGTGTTCAAAGGCATAGTCTGCAACAAACCTCTTTAGGTTGTTTATAGCTACAGGACTGTCAACAAGTGCCCTTCTGCATACAGGCTCACAGAACCTCGGACAAACCCTTCCTACCGTTGCCGGAAGGGGAAGCCTCTCCTTTATCAGGGCAAGAGCTGCCTTAAAATCCCCCTTTGCGATAAGCCCCACATAACCTTGAATGTTTAATCCTCCAGGACAGGGAGTATGACATGGTGCCTTGCAATCACCGTAATGATTGCTCACAAGTCCCTTCAGGATGTGTTTTCTTATCTCCTTTACCTTTTGGGTATCAGTAAAGACCTTAAGCCCCTCTTTTGCCTCCGTCTCACAAGCCCTAACAATGCCCAAACCTTCAACCTCTACCACACAGAGACCGCAAGGGTTAGTAGGTTGCGGATACCCTGGAAGATAACAAAGAGAGGGGATATGAATTCCTGCTCTCCTGCAGGCTGAAAGGATTGTCTCCGAAGGGTTGGCAAGGACCTCCCTTTCGTTTACCAAAAACCTGACCATGTTTACCCCTTTCTAAAAGGTTGATTCTTTTTTAAATCTGCAACCAGGATTCAGAGAATATAGTTTTACCCATCAAAACTCGAACGGTCTTATAGATCTCAAGCTCCTTTGGTGAGAGGCTCTTTGGGTCTGGCTCATCTCCATCCATCATCCTGTGAACTAAGGCTACCCAATCAGGATGTTTCCCTTTAGCTATCTCCACAAGCTCTGTGTCGTAGACATCAAGGATAGCAGAATAGACATCATACTTCATTAGCATCATAAGGAGGGCTCTGTTTAGGTAGGGTCTAAGATGGGTTGCCACTCCGTTTGATACATTAGACAATCCGACGATGCTTTTGGCTCCAGGTGCGATGTCTTGTAGCATGGAAAGGAACATCAAGGCTTCGTTAAGCTGGTCCGCACCAAGGGTGATGGGGGTTATGATAGGGTCAACCCAAATCTTCTCATTGGGGATGCCGTATTCGTTAAGCTTCATCACCAAGTCAACCGCTAAGGATGCCCTCTCGTTTGCATCCCTCGGCAAACCGTCAGGACCCCAAAGGAGAGCTACAACCTCACACCCAACCTCAGCCGCAAAAGGACCAAGCTTCTCCAACCTTTCAGGCTGGATGGTTATAGAATTCATCAAAGCCTTCTGTGGATTCTTTGAGGCTTTAAGCCCTGCGATCATCGCTTCCGGGTTTGTCGTATCAAGGGAAATAGGAGTATCAACTACCTCCTCCACCACCTTTACAATCCAGCTTGCAAGCTCTGGACCCTCCTTTTTTGCCGGACCGATGTTCAAATCAAGATAATCAGCCCCAAGCTCTGTTTCTTCTTTTGCCATCTTCTGTATAGGCTCAGGGTTCCTTTCCTTCATCGCCGCTCCAATCCGCTTTGACATGATGTTTATACTCTCAGCTATGCAAACCACAGTATTAGCCATCCTTCAAACCTCCTTTAAGTTTTTTTTAAGCTGCCTTGGCTTTTATCTCCTCTTGAAGCTGCCTCAAAAAGACTGGTAGTCCGCTTGCCTCCCTCGGTCCCACGATGATCTCCCAGTCAGGAAGCTCCTCCTCAAGCTCACCCTTTATGCTTGCCAAAAGCCCAGGAATAACAAGCTTCCTATGCTTTACTTTCTCAGCTATTCCGCTTTTTTTCACAAATTCTGCGATAGTATCTGCCCCAAACTTCCCCGCAGCCCAGGCAGTCAAGACCGAAAGCCCATCCGTATCCTTGATAAGAAGCCAGGTTGGGACCCTGCTTCCCTCTATCTCGCCGTTTACTAAAAAGTAGGTTAGGGCAAAGTTGCAGGTGATAACAACAGGTGAAAGCTCGTTTGGACCGTTGACCGGATAGATCCCCTCCTCCACAACAAGAGGCTTCTGTGGGTCAGTGTAGATGTTCATCCTCTCCACAAGAAGGTTAAACACAGCACCCGCAGAAAGCTGAGATAGAATAATGATGCTTGCATACCTCGGAATGAGAAGGCTTGCCAAACTAACCTCAAGCAAATAATCATCGGTGTATCGGTATGGGAAAGTGATAATGGGAAAACCAAGGGGCTTAAACTTGGTCTTAATGGCTGAACGCCTAATAATCATTAGGTCTTCAAAAAGCTCACGAACGCCCTTTGAACCCGGGTCAAGCACAAGGTCTTTAAGCCCAGCATCTAAAGCCTTCTGGGCTAAAGTCACAACCTCATCAAGGCTCTCCCCAGAGATAACAAGCGGAATAGCCTTCTCCTTTGCCACCTCAAAGAGGGATTCAGTCTCCCCTTTTGCTGGATAAAGTAAAGGCTTAAAATCGCCGCAAACCTTCAAACACTCCTCAAGGTTTGGCCTATCTCCAGCCAAAACAAGAGCACACCAGGGAAGCTCCTCTCTTATCCGTTTAACAAGAGGTGCGTTTGCTCCCTCTACATACACCACATCCGGTCTTAAAAGTATCCCTACCCTATCCCAGCTGAGCTTTTTGTAAAGGTTTATCCTCCTATCAACCTCCTCACCCTTCATGGAAGACGAGATTATCGTTCCTATAAGAGGAGGGTTCTCAAACCTCCTTTCGTGCCTAAAAAGGACTGT
Source organism: uncultured Caldimicrobium sp. (assembly GCA_964549125.1). Classification (GTDB taxonomy): domain Bacteria; phylum Desulfobacterota; class Thermodesulfobacteria; order Thermodesulfobacteriales; family Thermodesulfobacteriaceae; genus WYEG01. The sequence continues at coordinate 19,676 of CAZJUD010000087.1, read as the reverse complement.
CTCTCCACCGAGGGAATAGACCGCATCTCCACCTCCAAGTTTTACTGTCCTTATAGGTGGAGCTGTAGCTTCAGCGATCTCCTCAACAACCTTTGGGTCAACGTAGGGACAAGCTGTAATCTCGGCTTGCCCAGCTGCAACCTTCATAGCAAAAGCCATACAGGTAGGAAATCCGCACTCCTTACAGTTCTTCTTCGGTAGCTTCCCAAGTATCTGAATTCCCGTAAGTCCCATACTCGCCCCCTAAGCTTAAAATCTCATCTTTACATAAGCGGCGGTAAATTAAGCACTGGATGCCCAACCTTCTTTATGTATTCGGCAACCTCTTCCTCAGTCGTTGCCACTGTCTCATCAGCAATCTTGTCGATTAAGTCTGGCACTCCAAGCTCCTTTGCCCTCTCCATCAATCTATCCTTAAGCTCCTCTTTTAGCATCTTTGGCATCCACACCACCCTTAACAAACCACCCTCCGCCGAAAGAAACTTTTTCGAGGTGATGTAATGTTTGGAAACCCCCATAAAGCCCGGTGTAACCTGTCCACCACCAACCATACCCGCAAGGGTTGAAAACTTCATCCCCGTTGGGGTCATCCCAAGATAATCCCTGTTCACAATCATGATACCATTTATGGAGGGCAAAAAGGCCGCAATGCACTCCATGCATCCGCAAACAGTCATCGGGTCGGTAAGAATGCTGTAAAGGCTTACTCGCTCAACTTTTCCACGAGAAGCCTGCTTTACATACTCGTTTACCCCGGTGTACTGCCCTAACACAGGGTCTATTAGCTCACCCTTAGGAATAGGCTGATTTGGTCCAGCAGGGTTGATAGAATAGCAAGCCTTGCCGTCAAGCCAGTTGTAAGCTCCGCAGGCTCCAACCCTCTCTGGTGTTATCACGCAAACATGGTTTGGCGCAAAGCTCTGACAAAGGGTGCAGGAGTAGAAAACATCAACGGAATCATCAGTTAATCCAGCAAGCCTTGCATCACGTTCAGCATAGATCTTCTTTGCCATCTCAAGAACTTCCTTAACCTTGTCCTCAACCGTGTAGATGGTTACCTCGCACTTATCGACGATGGCAGAGTACTCTTGCCTAAGCTTAGCATAAAGGATCTTTCCGATATGCTTAAACTGAAAGCCCTTTTCTACTGCCTGTTTACTAATCCTAAGCCACATTATGTTCCTCTGTCCAACGTGCATGATACCTTGAGCATAGTTCACAAGATGATGGAACTGCCTCTCGAGAATGGCTTCAAAATCTGGTTGCATGTTTACCCCTGCTACCTTCACCACAACGGCAAAGGGAAGGACATAAGGCGGTCCTTTGATGCCAAGTTTTTCCACATCGCTTATCTCAGGTCCAATGACCTCAATTTTTCCGTCCTCAACCTCCTCAAGAGGGGCAGATATTAAAAGCTCTACCGCAGGAGACCTTCCACCCCCACACTCAAGATAGAGGTCATCCTTTCTTACTCTCTCTCCCTCAAAAGCTGGGGCATAGGCAACGGGTATGTCAAGCTTAATCGTAGTAACTTTTAGACCACGAACCTCAACTGCCCTATCAACTATCTCCTCATGAGGAACCCTCGATACCACATGCTCGTAAGTGCATACTCCGTATGGTTTGATCTCAGGGATATCCCAGTCGGAAATAACCGGGAAGCCCCAGTTTATGGCTCCAGCTCCGTTGGCATACCACTCGTCAGACACCGGACCAAAAGTAATAACAAAAGCAAAAGTTCTATCCTTGTTGTAAAGAAGGTTCCCTAAGTAATCACCAGGCTTTATTCCACCAAAGGACATAGCTACCCTGCAGGCAAACCCAATTGAAAAAACAACGGATGTGTATTCAGGTCCAAAGGGGATAAGCCTTGTTGGCCAGCCAAGCTGAACCCCTGCCTCTTTAAGGAGATAGGGCATGTAAAGACCGTTTGTTTGGTCATGCATAAACACATAGAGGTTTTTCTCTAAAAGCTCTTGAGCAATGCGGACCGCTGTCTCCTTATCGGGAGGAGACCCCAGAATGGCAGCAAAGCCTGGAGCCGTTCCGTCAACAAACTCAACTCCCCTCTTACGAAAGATGACATCATCTGCCGCACCAAGCCAGATGTTATTCTCCATTACATCCTCGCCCTTGACGTAGAAATTGGGGTTCTCTAAATACCGAATAGCCTCAATGATTTCTTCAGCAAAGAAGGTTGCCATTCCTGCGTCAAGGGCTGGTCCAAGATAAGGGACCCAGGTCTTCTCGCTTGGAATTTCAGGAAGAAGCCTCTTTGCCTCTTGAAGCACCTCCTCACAATCACCAAGCCTCTTCACCGGATAGCCAAGCATGGCATAAATGATAGGAAGATAGTAAGCGGTGTTTGGAAAGCCTATCTCAGCCTCCTTCCCAAACTTCTTTACCGCCTCTTCATACTTTTCAAATGCCCTCTCCACTATCTTATGGGCACCTCTTATCGCCGCTGTAGCAATTATCTTAGACATCTTTCCTTCACCCCCTCCTTACTTTTATCCCTCTTTTAAGGCATCAAACAATGTATAACATAGCTTAACAGCCACAGGATGCCTCATGATGAGAAGGTCGCCCCCAGCAATAGCCAAAGCAACCCCTGTTATAGCCTCCATCAGAACCCCTCTTTCTTCCTGCTCACCAAACACCTCATCCGTTGGCATAGAAGCTTCCTTTGTCTTCCAAACCTCCTTTCCAATGCTACAGATAAAAGGACAGGCAAGCTTTGTATCCTGCCCAAAAAGAGCGGCAAGCCTTATCCTTTCCATCACCGAATAGGTATACTCAATACCATATCCCAAGGCACCGATCGACGGGTCCATAAGGATCTTATCAAGGCTAACCCCGATGTTTTCAAGGAGTATGTTTAGCTGTTTTGCAAGGTTTACGTCAATTGGGCTTGAGGCAATGACCGGCAAACCATAACCCATAGCCGTTGCCCCAAGCGTTCTATGATTGGCTTCAACAACCGGGCCAATAACCGCGCCTCTATCGCCTACCACCTCAGCAACCTCACGCAAAACCTCTACATCCTTCTCCGCATTCCCCGAACCCCAAACAATTAGCGGCACATCTACAGCCTCTTTTACCTTCTTAACAACCTCTACAGCATGACTTGCAGGCAAGTTCAAACCGTTCGGGTCCGTCCCCTGAAGGTAGATACAAACTGCCTCTGCAGAATACTCTTCAACGCACTTCTTTGCCCAAAGGGCTGGGTCATGCCAGACGTCGCTGTAATATTTGGCTAAGCTTTCTGGCCAATCCTCAGGCTTTACATCAAGAACCTCAAAGGCTATCCTCACTGGGTTTTTAAACTCTCCCTCAAAGTAGTGAAAGTTTAAACCCTTTGCCCCACCAACCTTTATGGACTTACCATTCCTCCCAATCACCACCTCCTTTATCTCACCTGTTGCCTTCTCAAGATAAGAATCAGCAGGAACAAGCTTTGCCCTCTCAGAAATCGGACGATAAACTCCTTTAAAACTACCAACCTTTACCTCAACCCTTTCCTCTGCCTTTACTTCAACCGAAGGAGCAGGCTTTTCCTCTTCAACCTTTACCTCAGGTTTTTCTTCAGGTTTTACCTCTACCTTTTCCTCTTCCTTTACCTCTACTTTTACCTCAACCTTTGGCTCTGCTTTCACTTCTAACTTTTCTTCAGGCTTTACCTCTTTAACCTCAATGGATGGTGCCGAAACCTCTTCCGCTTTTTCTTCAATGGCTTTTGCAGGCTTTGGCTCCTCCTTCTTTATCTCTTCTTTCTTTGTTATTGGAGTTACCGGGCTCGGCTTTGGCTTCTTGATAAACTCCTCTTCAAGAAGCTTCATCGTCTCTTCAACAGATTCCATACCGGACTTTATCTGCTTCAATCCAGCCTTAAGGCTTGCCAAAATCTCAACCAAGGTCTCAAATGGTATCTCACCCCTTGCCATACCTTCCTCCAATTCAGATATTGCCTCAACTACCCCCTCAACTGGCTTTTCAACCGCCTTCTCAACAACCTTTTCAACCACTACTTCAACTGGCTTCTCCACAACCTTTTCAACCACCTTTTCTACCACGAAGGGATAGCTAACCTCCTCAAAAGCAGGTCTTGGATAAAGCCCTGCCCTCTTTACAATTTCCGGAACAGCCTCCTCCCACTCGATAGCCATAATGTGAACACCCCGAACCCCGGGGATTTCTCTTACCTGCTGAATAATGTCAACCGCAATGTTTATGCCCTCCTCCCTCACATCCTTCGCCGACTCAAGCCTCTTTATTATCTCATCAGGGACCTCAAGCCCTGGGACATGATGCTTCATGTACTTTGCCATCCCAAGAGACTTTGGCGGGGTGACACCTGCAAGAATGTAGACCTTATCCAAAAGACCAAGCCTTTCGCACTCCTCCATAAACTTGCGAAACCGCTCCACGTTATAGATTATCTGAGTCTGGATAAACTGAGCCCCAGCCTTTATCTTCTTTGCTAACCTATAGGCTCTAAAATCGTATGGTTCAGCAAAAGGGTTCTCTGCTGCCCCTCTAAAAAAGACCGGTCTCTTTCCCTTTATCTCTTCACCGTTTGCAAACCTTCCTTCCTCAAGGTCTGAAACAAGCTTCAAAAGCTGGATAGAATCAAGGTCAAACACAGGTTTTGCCATGGGATGATTACCAAACTTTGGATGGTCTCCAGTTAAACAGAGGAGGTTCCTTATTCCGAGGGCACTTGCCCCAAGAAGGTCAGCCTGAATACCAATCCTATTCCTGTCCCTACAGGTCATCTGAGCAACAGGCTCAAGCCCCTCTGCCATAACCAAAATTGCCGAAGCGATGCTTGACACCCTAACGATAGCCGTCTGACAGTCGGTAATGTTTACCGCATCAACATAACCCTTAAGCAACCTTGCCTTTTTCCGAATAACCTCAGGGTCAGCGTTTCTTGGTGGACCAATCTCAGCTGTCACCGCAAACTGCCCTGAACTCAAAACTTTATGTAAATGGCTTTTAGCTTCCAATGCCCTCCTCCTATCCCAGAATTATTAAGCAAGGTCTGGTCTTACCCTTACTCTAAGACCGTCTCCACCTGCCGGGCGCCAATCCTTTGGTGGAGTAATCTCAAGGAGCCGCTCAAGCTCACCCCTCTCTTTTAACCTTTCTATAATCAAGTGCCATACACAGGGCATATCCTTCCTTACCTCGCACCTTCCACCTTGTGAACCCCCGCAAGGTCCGTTAAGAAGGTTCTTTGCACACCTTGCTATCGGACAAAGCCCAGCCGTCTTATCAATGATGCAATCCCCACAGCCACGGCACTTCTCAACCCACTTACCAAGCTCCACGTTTGCTCCGTAAAAGCTCGTATCAACTCCCGGATAAACCTTTGCAGAGGGATAAAGGTCAGCAATCAAGTTCACCCCAACCCCGCAGGCAAGGCTAACAACAGCCTCAACCTGAGGTAAAAGCTCATTCAATGGCTCTAAATATTCAGGGTCGCACTGCCTAATAAAAGTCCTTTCTAAGACTTCAATGGGACTTCCCTCCCTTTCCCTTGCAAGCCTTATAGCCTCAGCCATTATGGCAACCTCTCTATCTCCTCCCGCAGAACAAACAGCAACGCATCCCCTACACCCAAGAACAAGAACCCTTCTGTAAGGGGCAATGTTTGCAAGTATCTCAGGAATTGGTCTCCTCTCGGCTATGATCATTTTCTACTCCCCTCAAACTTTTCCCTTAAGACCTTGTTAAAAAAGGCTTTTACATCCTCAACAAAAGCCTCGGCATCAAGCCTTGGCACATAAAAAAAACTTACAAGTTCAGGAGATATACCTATCTCCTGAAGGATAGCCTTAGCACCCACCACCTTTTTTTCTGCCCTTTCATTTCCCTTTCCATTATGACAAGTCCCCTGCTCGCAGGCACAGACGCATACCCCCTCTGCACCCTCCCTAAAGGCTCTTAGAATATCTGTAATCTCGATGTGTCCACCGCAAGGGAACCTCTTTATCTCCAACCTTGCCGGAACTTCGTATAAATCCTCCCGCTCAGCTAAATTGGTATAGTTGCAACAAAGAATGGCTAACTTTATACCCTCACCCATTACCCGCATCCCCCAAAGGCTATCCTATTCTTAGGTCAAACTAAGCTCAGACGAGGTATTACCTTTCAATTCAATCGCCTGAGCCGGGCATTCCTTAACACATATACCACAGGCTCTGCATTTATCAATTTGTATAACTGCATATCCTTTGTCAGCGATGATAGGAGCAGAGAAGGGACAAACTCTCACACAGGTTAAACAGACGATGCATTTTTCCGGTTTAACTTTGGCAAAGGCACCTATCTCAAAGAGCCGCTCCTCAGAGATAAGACCCTGATCAAGCATGTATTTTCTCAACCCAGAGATCACATCCCTTGGCTTCACATCCATGGGGCATACCGGCACACAACTTCCACACTGAGAACAAGACCAAAGCAGGTCCGTCAAAACCCTCTCGTAAAAACCATTAAGCAAAAGATGAACGATAAGCCTTGGGTCAAATCTCTTTTCAAGCCTTTTTACAGGACAAACCCCTGAGCAGGCACCACACCTAAAACACTGATCAAAGCCCTCATTTAAGCTCCCAACAAATTCCCTTACCTCCATCCTTCCCCCTCTTAAGCCTTCACTACCTTGGCAAGTATTCCTTCAAGGAAGCTTCTTTCAACTCCCGTCTTCTCAACCAAATAATCAAGGCTCTTTGGTCCATCCTTCAAAAGCTCCTTAACCTCAAACTCATAAAATTTGCTCTTCACCAAATTCTCAAGCTTTTCGCTAACCTTTTGTTTTATCGTCTCCACTGAAAAATCAGAAAGCTTCTTTAGCTCCTTTGCCACGTTTCCAAAAGCAGTCCTAACCTGCATGTTCTTCAAGGTTTCTTCAGCGCAAGCTAACCTGAAATCAAGGTCCTCTCTCCCTATCCCTTCCGAGCTCCCAAGCTGCCCTAAAGCCTTTATCTCCTCGTAGAACTTCTTTAGGTCTTCTACAAGCTTTGCTGGCTCAGCAGAAGATACCCACTCAAGCTTAAACCTTCTCACATCTATCCCAATAAGCGTAAGAAGAAGCTTCACAAGCTCAGCCATGACCAAAGCTTGAAAGTTTCCTTCTACATACTTGCACTCCCCAAGTTTGCATCCCCCAACCATAACTCCATCTGCCCCTGCCCTAAAGGCAGATATAACAAACAAGGGGTCTACCCTTCCGCTGCACATTACCCTTATTACTCTGTGAAAGGGTGGATAGTTCTGGCGAGCCACACCGGCCGCGTCAGCTGCCGCGTAGCATCACCAGCGACACATAAAACTTAATACCCTTGGCTCATAGCTCATAGGCTAACTACCTCCCACCGACACCATTTTTTCTTCTGCTTCTTCTGCCTTCTCCTCTCCTTTAAAGCCCCTTAGCTGTTCAAGGATGGCATCAAGGGTAAAGCCACCAACATCTACAGCAAATACTGGACAGTGGCTAGCACAGATACCGCAACCCTTACAGGATGCTTTAATAACCCGAGCCTTTCTTCTTTTATCTTCCTTTACCATCTCAATAGCTTTGAAGGGGCATACCTCAGCGCAGATTGCACAACCGATGCACTTTTTAACATCAACCTCAGCGGTAATGGGTGACACCTCCACAAACCCTTTAGCCAAAGGTATGCATGCCTTGGCAGAAGCTGCCTTTGCCTGGGCAATGACCTCAGACAAAGGCTGAGGGCTATGGGCAAGCCCTGCCAAATATACTCCATCCGTTGCCGTCTCGACAGGTTTCAACTTCACATGAGCTTCAAGGAAAAAGCCAGAATCCGTTGTGGGAAGTTTAAGAATGTTAGCTATGGTTTTGTCCTCGCTTGCCTTAGGCGGAACAGATAAAACCACAAGGCTCGGTCTAAGCTCAAGCTCCTCGTTAAGAAGAGTATCCTTCACCCTAACCACAGGCTTCCCTTTCTCAACACTAACCTTTGGTCTCTCGCTCCCAGGATACCTTATAAACCTTACCCCAAGCTTCCTTGCTTGAAGATAGTATTTTTCATAAAAACCATAGCTTCTCATATCTTGATAAAGGATGTAGACATCCGTCTCGGGAGAGACCTCCTTTATCCAGATTGCGTTCTTCAAAGCCTGCTGACAGCAAACCTTCCCGCAGTAGTCAACCCCATCTCCTCTTGCCCCTGCACACTGCACCATAACCACAGATTTTATCTTTTTAAAATTGCCTTCGCTTAACCTCTCCTCAAGCTCAAGTTGAGTGAGGACATTCTTGCCGTTTAAGGGATAATGTTCTGGTCTATACTCTCCCCCACCAGTTGCCACAACCACTACTCCATGGTTCACTATCTCTGAAGAATCTCCCTTCCTCAAGGTCGTCGTATAGTTCCCGATGTAGCCTGAAATATTGTCAACAGTCGTTGAAAGATGGACCTTTATCTTCGGATGCGTTGTAACCTTCTTAATCAGCTCTTCAAGAAAGCCCTGCGGGTCATCTCCGGTTATCGTCCTCTTAAGCCTCTTTGCTATCCCCCCAAGCCTATCTTCCTTCTCAACAAGGTGCACTTCATAGCCCTGTTCGGCGATGGAGAGGGCTGAAACCATACCCGCAACTCCGCCCCCAATAACTAAGGCTGAAGGGGTAACCTTTACCCTCTGAAGCTCAAGAGGTTTAAGTCTCCTTGCCTTAAGAACAGCCATCCTCACAAGGTCTTTAGCTTTTTCCGTTGCCTTCTCGGGATTATCAGGATGGACCCAGGCGCACTGGTCCCTTATGTTCGCCATCTCTATAAGGGCAAGATTAAGCCCCGCCTCCCTCAAGGTATCCTGAAAGAGAGGCTCGTGTGTCCTTGGTGTGCAAGCAGAAACTACAATCCTATTCAAACGATACTTCTTTATCTTTTCCTTTAAGCTTTCAAGAGAATCTTGAGCGCAGGCATAAAGGATGTTTTCAGCAAGCACCACATTAGGAAGGGTCCTTGCATAATCCCGCACCGCCTTTACATCAACAACGCCAGCGATGTTTACGCCGCAGTGGCAGACAAAAACCCCAATCCTTGGCTCTTCACTCAAAAGCTCCACATCCTCAGGCGGATACTCTTTAACTACCGTATCCTTAAACCTTGCCGAACTTAAAAGCTCAGAAACATAAGCACTTGCTGAGGAAGCCTGCATTACGCTTTCAGGAATGTCCTTCGGTCCCTGAAAAGCCCCTATCACATAGATTCCAGGCACATTAGTCTCAACAGGCTTAAAGTAAGAGGTCTTGGCAAAAGAAAATTCATTTAACTCTATCCCAAAGACTTGAGAGAGCTTTTCTGCATCTTCAGGAGGGGAAAGCCCAACAGAAAGAACGACCATGTCGTAGTATTCCCTCTTTGGTGTTCCGTCCTCATCCACATAGCTTATGGCAAGCTTTTTCCCTACTCTATCTACCTTTCCTGGCCTTGCCCTAACAATCCTAAAGCCATATTTCTTTACTGCGTTCTCAAAGGACTCATCAAACCCCTTACCCTGGGTCCTCACATCCATGAAAAAGAGGGTAATCTCAGCCTCTGGCTCGTGCTCTTTAATGACTGATGCCTGCTTTACCGCATACATACAACAAACGGAGGAACAATAGGGTCTTCCGCAGGTGATATCCCTTGAACCAACGCACTGAATGTAGGCAATTTTCTTTGGATGCTGAAAGTCAGAGGGTCTTATGACCTCACCCTCCGATGGACCAGAAACACAAGTTAGCCTTTCAACCTCTATGCTGTGTAGGACGTCGCTCCATCTTCCGTAGCCAAACTTTTCAAGGGCAATCCGAGGCGGCATACCAAAGCCAGGGGCAAGAAGCACTGCCCCTACCTCAACCTCACGAATTTCAGGTTTCTGAGTAAAATCTATAGCCTTTGGTCCACAAACATTGCTGCAAAGCTGACAGGTCTCGTGATTTAACCTTAAGCATGCGCTTTCATCGATGTAGTAAGCAGTAGGAACTGCTTGAGGAAAATCTATCCTTGCTGCCCGAGTAAAGGTAAGATTTGCATTGTAGGTATCTATGGCAAGCCTTGGGCAGTATTTCATGCACTCTCCGCAGGCTGTACACTTTGCAGGGTCGATGTACCTTGGCTTAATCTTGAGGGTCACTTTGAAATTTGGGGCAGAACCCTCAACCTTTAACACCTCCGTTAAAGTCAAGATCTCTATGTTGGGAGACCGACCGGCCTCCACCATCTTTGGGGCAAGTATTCAGATGCTACAGTCGTTGGTGGGGAAGGTCTTATCAAGCTGAGCCATCACCCCACCGATCGATGCCTTCTTCTCCACAAGATAGACGTAGTAACCAAGCTCAGAAAGGTCTAACGCTGCCTGTATACCAGCAATACCCCCACCAACAACCAACGCCTTCCCCTTTGGTTCCTTAGTTTCCACCCCTCTCCCTCCTTAACTTTCTTGTTTCTCCTCAACTCTTACCACATGAGGTCCAAAACATCCAAGCCCATGGAAAGGCGGTGCATACCTTGCGGCATCTAAGGCTCTTCTCATCGCCATGTCAAAGAGGACCCTTGGCTTTGGCTTATCAATACCGAGGTTTCTTCTTCCAAAATCAATCCTATCGATCATGATGTTGGCAAACTCATTTGCCGTCCTTGCAACTCGCCATGAACCACCAAAGTATTTTTCTATCTCGTAGAAGAGAAAATCAGTAACTACCTTGCTTCCAAGGGTTGGGAAGTCTGGTCCAAACACTACCTGAACCCCGCTTGTCACAAAGTACATACCAATAGCGAGAGCCTTTTCACTCATCCACTGAGGAGCACATCCCACAGCCGGAATCTGGTAAATATCTTCACCGAGTCCCCCAGTGTGAACGATTTCTGTGGCTGCAATCAAAATTCGGGAGTTATCAACACAGGCACCCATGTGAAGAACTGGAGGGCAACCAACCGCTTCAAGCACCTCCCTTAACCCAGGACCAGCAAGCTCTGCAGCCTCTGGGGACAAAAGCCCAGCCATGGCAAGCTGAGTTGCCGAGCAGCCTGTGGCTAATACGAGCACGTTGTTAGCTATCAGTTCCTTTGCCAGCTCAACTTGAATCGGATCAGCAATCCGGTAATTATCGCACCCTACAATGGCGGCAATACCACGAATTTTTCCGTTAATGATGTTCTCGTTCAAAGGCTTATAGCTTGCCCTAAACCTACCACCAAGAATGTACATTATCGCCTCATGGCTGAACCCAACTACTACATCTACACTGCTATCTGGGATTCTCACCTTAGCTTGGTCCCTTTGCGGATACCTTTCAATGGCTACCTTTAAGATTTCTTTTGCTACCTCAATCGCTCTCTTCTCATCAAAGGGAATATGAACCGCCCCTTCCATCTTAGCTATAGGGCTTGTCGTGATTACCGCAGTGTGGAAATTCTTTGCTATTTCAACCACATTCTGCATAATACATTGAACATCAACCACAACCGCCTCAAGGGCTCCCGTAGCTATAGCAACCTCCTGCTGGATAAAAGACCCTGCAACCGGGATACCTTTCCGCATGAGGACCTCGTTCCCAGTGCAACAAATCCCAGACAGGTTCACTCCCTTTGCTCCAACCTTTTTAGCGAGAGCAATAATCTCCGGGTCGTAACTTGCCATTACCAAGGCATCGGCAAGCAGAGGGTCATGCCCATGAACCGCAACGTTCACATGGTCCGGCTTTAACACTCCAAGCCCAATGTTGACCTTAGCCCTGATGGGCTGGGGATTGCCAAGTAAAAGGTCCTGAAGCTCGGTAGCCAGCATGCTTCCGCCCCAGCCATCTGCCAAGGAACACCTTGCCGCACCCATGAGGATGTTTACATAGTCTTGGTCAACTCCGATGGTTGTCCGGTGGATAAGCTCGACAACTTCCCTATCAACACCCCTTGGAACCACTCCGTATTTTCTCCATTTTTCAAGAAGGGGCTTTGGCGCACGATGAGTTAGAACTATCTCGCCTTCCTGTTGAGAAAAGATCTGCAAGGCAGAGTCTGCCATCCTCTTTAGCATCTCATCCTCAGGCAAGCTTGGGTCAACGCCAAGAGCTTGAGCTACAACTCTTAGCTTCCTTTTATCCCTTACCTCAAAGGGAACCTCCCCATGGACCGCCTCATAAAAGAGCTTTGCTACATGCCTTCCGTGGTCTGAATGGGCGGAAGTTCCGGCAGCAACCATCCTCGCAAAGTTTCTGGCAACAACCGTAGCCGCAGAGGCTCCGCAAACACCCCTTAACTCTTCAACACCCTCAACTACCTGACAGGGTCCCATGTTGCAAACTCTGCAGCAGGTCCCCCCTTTACCAAAGGCACAAGGCAATGTCCCCCTACGCTCAACCCTCTTTGGTGCAGTAAGAACATCCTCCTTCAGAGATTGATAGAGTTCCTCTGCAACTTTAAACTGGACCCCAGGTTTTTTCCCACTCTTTACCTCTCCAAACCTTGCCCTTTCATCTATCATGGCTTGCCCTCCCTCTTGCTTTTTTTTGTTAAAATAGATTTAATGTTAAAAAAAATCTAAGTATAGTGAATTTCTTCACATTTTTATCCTACCTCCGAGGGAAGGCCAGCCCAGGCTTTTGCTGATTCCAGGGTGTTCTTCATCAGCATGGTTATGGTCATGGGACCAACACCACCTGGAACAGGGGTGATGAAGCTTGCCTTTTCTTTGACGGCGTCAAAATCCACATCGCCGCAAAGCTTTGCTTTACCTTCGGGCGTTGTCCCGATACGGTTTACGCCTACGTCTATCACTACCGCTCCTTCCTTTACCATGTCAGCGGTCACAAACTTAGGCACGCCAGCAGCCACAATCAAGATATCAGCCCTTCTTGTGTGAGAAGCTATATCTTTAGTCCCGGTATGACAAACTGTAACCGTTGCGTTGCCAACGGGTTTTCTCTTTTGCATAAGGAGGTTGGCAATAGGCTTCCCCACGATGTTACTCCTTCCTATAACCACAACATCCGCTCCCTCAACAGGAACACCAGTCTTAGAAAGCAAAATCAAGATACCGTATGGAGTGCAAGGTATAAAACAGGGCTCGCCGATGACAAGCTTTCCTACGTTTACCGGATGGAAACCATCTACATCCTTCCTTGGGTCGATGGCATAAAGAACCTTCCTTTCGTTGATGTGCTTTGGTAGTGGCAGTTGAACTAATATGCCATGTATTTTTTCATCCCGGTTATACTTATCTATAAGCTTTAAAAGCTCATCCTCAGACACATTCTCAGGCAAGTTTTCCTGGACGGAATAAAAACCAAGCTCATGAGCAGTCCTTTGCTTTGCAGTAACATAGGAGACTGATGCCGGGTTTTCCCCAACGAGTATAGTCACAAGTCCAGGAACTACCCCGTGCTTCTCCTTTAATTCCATAACTTCTTTCTTTATCTCCTCCCTGATTTCCTGAGCTATGCTCTTCCCATCTAAGATCTGTGCAGGCATCTCTTTACCCCCTTCTTAATGGCTTTAGAACAATCCCTTTACTTTGCCTGTTTCCACATCAACATCTATCCTGCGGTAGGCTGGGTCTGAAGCTGTCCCAGGCATGAGGTTTATGTCTCCAGCAACAGGAACGATAAACCCAGAACCACGGAAGATCAGAACATCCCTAACCCTCAATGTCCATCCCTTGGGGACGCCTTTCTTTGTTGGGTCGTCAGACAAAGAAAGATGAGTCTTAACCATACAGATGGGCATTTTCCTTAGCTCTTCATTAGCTTCGATCATCTTAATCTTGGCCTCAGCTTCAGGTAGATACACTACTCCGTCAGCCCCATAAACTTCCTTAGCAATCTTTTCTATTCTTGTCTTAACAGGCTCATCAAGTTCATAAAGGAACCTAAACTGCGGGGTTTCTCTACAGGCATCCATTACCGCATCGGCAAGCTCAAGGGCTCCCTCTCCTCCTTTAAGCCAGTGGTCGGAGTAAGCAACTCTCACTCCTGCCTCTTCGCAGATCCTCCGCACAAGCTGTACTTCCCTTTCTGTGTCGGTGTAGAACTTGTTAATACAAACAACGGGAATAGCACCGCTCTTTTTCACGATGTTTACGCAGTGGAGAAGGTTTTCGCACCCCTTTTCCACCCATTCAAGGTTTTCCTCGAGGTATTCCTTGGGGATAGGCTGACCTGGTCTTGGAATGGGTGCTCCTCCGTGGCATTTCAAAGCTCTGATGGTTGCCACAACAACAGCAACATTTGGAACTAATCCGGACAATCTGCACTTAATGTTCCAGAACTTTTCAAAGCCAATGTCTGCAGCAAAGCCGGATTCTGTAACCACATAGTCTCCAAGCTTTAAAGCCACGTAGTCGGCAATGATAGAGTTCTGTCCGATGGCAATGTTGGCAAAAGGTCCAGCGTGGACTAAAACTGGTTGCCCTTCGATGGTCTGCATGAGGTTTGGATTTATGGCATCAACAAGCCAAGCAGTCATTGCCCCAGCCACCTCAAGGTCCTCGGTAGTGATGGGGTTACCATACTTATCAAAGGCTACCACAATCCTTCCGATCCTTTCTCTTAAGTCCTTTAAGTCCCTTGCCACAGCAAGGATTGCCATCACCTCAGAGGCAACGGCGATCCAAAACTTAGATTCCATGGGGTAGCCGTCGTTTTTTCCGCCAAGACCGATGACGATATGCCTTAAAGCTTGAGCACAAAAGTCGATAACCCAGCCCATCTCTACCCGCTTAGGGTCGATGTTTAGCCTCCTTAAGCCCTTTTTGGCTAAGGTCTCATCATCGTAGTTTGCCTCATGCTGCATCCTTGCCGTCAAAGCAACCATGGCAAGATTATGGGCGTTCATAACTGCATTAATGTCCCCAGTCAAACCAAGGGAAAACTTATCAAGAGGTATAACTTGAGAAAGCCCACCGCCAGCTGCACTACCCTTGATGTTAAAGGTTGGGCCACCAGAGGGCTGCCTTATACAACCTATAACATTCTGCCCCCTTTTCCCCAAACCTTGGACCAATCCAATAAGGGTCGTGGTTTTGCCTTCACCAAGGGGAGTTGGGGTTATGGCGGTAACATTGATATACTTACCGTTTGGCCTATCCTTTAGCCTCTCAAGAACCTTTTTGTAGTCTATCTTTGCTACATAATGCCCATAAGGAAGAAGCTCTTCCTTAGTTAAACCCATCTCCTCTCCAAGCTGATAAACAGTCTTCATCCATTTTTCAGCCTCATAAGCTATCTCGTAATCCTTCATCTTCGTTGGGTCAAGCTTCATAGTTCCCCTCCCTGTTAGAATTTTTTTTATTATTAGGTTACATTACTATATTCCACATACAGTATCAAGTTATTCCTTTTTTTCCTGCTTTTGCCTACTCAAAGGGGTAGCAGAGGTTTCTCTTGCTGATGCTCAGAGTTACTATGCAAGTAAAAAAGGTCCAATGCACCAACAAATCCCTCAATTACACCTTTTTCTAACCTTCAGGAATAAAGTTGAATTTATTTAATGCAAGTTCTATGCCATAAATTTATTTTGAATTTTCCCCTTGATTTTACATTGATTTTACTATCTTTATAAAAGTATTACAAATCGCTGGAGAGAAAATCCCCAGTGGCAAAATCTTAGGTGAGGGCTAATTTTTCTCATGGGCTCACACAACACCTTGACAAGCAGAAAAGTAAATATATTTTTTATAACCGATTGAAATATTTTTTTATTGCAATCTTCACAAGCGATGCTTAAGCTTGCAAATACTCAAAGAAGCATCACTTAAGGCAGGACATCTTAAGGGTAGTAAAATCCCATTAATGACGAAAACTAAGAATCATCTATGCTAAAAAAATCGCTTCAGGGCATAAACCCCTCCTTTGTTGGCTACTTCTTAGCTAAAAACCAAGAGCTATTAAAAAACTATAAAATCTTTGCCCTTTTACCAGAAGAACGAGATTGTGTTGATTTTTTGAATGTTTTTTCCTTTTTTTCCAAGCAAAAGTCGGCTTACTTTCCTCCAACCCCCATCCTTCCCTTTTCCGAAAGCGTTGCTATATCTTCCGCGCAGTTTGAAAGGATAAAAGTCCTCTGGGAGCTCCCAACCCTCAAGGTTGTAGCTACAACCGTAGAGGCGTTGATGAGAAAAACCATTACGAGAGATGTCTTAAAGAGTGCATACCTCTACCTTATTCCTGGGGAGGAAGTTGCCAGAGATGCCCTTGTTGAAGGGCTTATCAGCCTTGGATATGAGAGGGTGGGTGTAGTTGAGGAAAGGGGTAGTTTTAGCGTAAAGGGTATGGTGATAGATGTTTTTTCACCTCAGTATGAGCATCCAGCAAGGATAGAATTCTTCGGTGATGAAGTCGTAAGCTTAAGGCTCTTTGATAGCCTAACCCAAAAGAGCATAAAATCCTTAGAGGAGCTTATCATTTTGCCTGCCAGAGAAGCCTTCTTCCCAAAGGACCTTAAACCCGTCTTTGAAAGGGTGCTTAGGTATAAAGATAAGATTAGTCCTGAACGTCTGAATGAACTTCTATCGCAGGTTGAACATCGGAGGGTCCTTGAAAACGAGGATCTTCTCCTTCCTCTTCTTTTTCCCGACCTCAAAGTTCTCTTTGAAAATTCTGAGGAAAAGCCCCTTTTTCTTTTGTATGAGCCGGAAAGTCTTCAAGACAGAGCTTATGAATTTTGGGAAAGGCTTTCAAGTTTAGCACATCGGGCAAAGGAAAGAGGAAAACTCATATTCGATGAAGCTTTACTCTACATTCCTCCTCAAGAACTTTTCGCAACCCTTGAAGGAGCTGAAAAAATCATCGCAAGAGAAGTTTACTACGCAGATGAGCAAGCCCTCTCCTTTGAAATAAAGGAAGTAAAAGACCTCTTGTTAAAAAAAGAGAGAGCTTATTCCGACAAAATTGAAGAAGGATTTTCCTCTCTCCTTGAGTTGATTGAAGAAGGCTTTAGTGTTTATTTATTTGTTTCCTCCTCTCAAGCTAAGGAGGTTATTCAAGCTGGGCTTGAAAGTCGAGGAGCACGTGACTTAGAAAGATTGACCTTTGTTTTAGGAGACCTGCGAAGGGGCTTTATCCTTCCTCAAGAGGCAATCTGTGTTACTTCTGAGTTTGAACTTTTCGGGAAGCGCTCTACTAAAGTCCATCAGGCAAAGCCTAAAGGAAGGTTTAGAAGGTTTGAAGACCTAAAGCCTGGGGACTTTGTCGTTCATCGAACCTACGGCATTGGACGGTATCTTGGGCTTAAGACCTTAGCAGTAAACGGGATGGAGGGGGACTTTTTAGAGATAGAGTATGCAGATGGTGATAAGCTCTACCTTCCACCGGCAAGGCTTGATGAACTTTATCCTTATGTAGGGGTCTCAGATAAAGAGCCAAGGCTTGATAAACTTGGGAAGCAAACCTTCCTTAAACGGAGAAGGGAAGTTGAAAAGCGGCTTACTGAGGTTGTTCAAGAGATCCTTACCATCTACGCAGAACGAAAAGCCATGCCGGGCTACTCTTTTAGCTTTCCAGCCCTTGCCTACCAGCAGTTCATAAACACTTTCCCCTATGAGGAAACGCCAGACCAGACAAGCGCGATCGAGGATGTAATCTCTGACCTTTGTCAAGACAAGCTTATGGAAAGACTTGTTGTTGGGGATGTTGGCTTTGGGAAGACCGAAGTTGCCTTAAGGGCAGCTTTTATTGCTGCCTACAATGGGAAGCAGGTTGCTGTGCTTGTTCCGACAACCATCCTTGCAGAGCAGCATTATCAAACCTTCAAAGAAAGGCTAAGTCCCTTTGGCATAGAGGTTGGCGTTCTATCTCGGCTAAGGAGCCCAAAGGAAATTAAAGAAACCTTGAAAGGTTTAGCTGAGGGGAAGCTTCAAGTAGTCATCGGCACGCACAGGCTATTATCTTCAGATGTCCAGTTTAAGGACCTTGGGTTGTTGATAATCGATGAGGAACATCGCTTCGGGGTAAAGCAAAAGGAAAGGCTAAAGCAGTTAAAGAAGTCAACGAAGGTGCTCATCCTTTCAGCAACACCCATACCAAGGAGCCTTCAGCTAAGCCTTCTTGGTATCTTTGACCTCTCGGTTATCGAGACTCCGCCACAGGGCAGAAAGACCATTACTACCTATCTTGCAAGGTTTGATAGAAACATCATAAAATCAGCGATAGAAGCTGAGCTTGGGCGAGGAGGACAAGTCTACTTTGTCCATCCGAGGATCAAGGGTTTAGCCTCCCTTGCCCATTTTATAAAAGAACTTGTTCCCTCAGCTTGCGTTGAGGTTATCCATGGACAGATGCCTGAAGAGGTTCTGGAAAAAAACCTTTACAAATTCTTGAAAAAGGAAGTAGACGTCCTTGTTTGCACACCCATCATTGGGAGTGGGGTTGACATCCCAACTGCAAACACCATCATCATCAACCGAGCTGACATGTTCGGACTTGCTGACCTATATCAGCTAAGAGGAAGGGTCGGAAGGGCTGATGTTCAAGCCTATGCCTATCTTCTTGTTCCTGACCTAAGAAGCCTCACTGAAGAGGCAAGAAAGAGGCTTCGCGCCCTTATGCAACATACAGAACTTGGTTCAGGGTTTAAGCTTGCCATGAGTGACCTTAAGATCCGTGGAGCAGGAGAGCTCCTTGGGCTTAATCAATCAGGACATATAAACGCCGTAGGGTATGAGCTCTATCTTGAACTCCTCGAAAACACGATAAAAGCCTTAAAGGGTGAAAAGATTGAGGATTGGGAGCCTGAGGTAAACCTTAAAGTGCAAGCCTACATCCCTCAGAGCTATGTTCCAGACCCAGAGGAAAGGCTTAGCCTCTATCGGGAGCTTGTTTTATGCAAAACTGAGGACTCCCTTTTTGAATTCAAAAGCCTGCTTGAAGATAAGTATGGAAGGATGCCAAAGGAGGCAGAAAACCTTCTTAAAATCTATCATTTAAAACTTCTCATGAGAAGGCATGGAATCCTTCAAGTGGAGGAAAGGGGATCAAACATCTTTTTGATGTTTAAGAAGGATGGACTTCTCCACCGCCTTCGCTCTGCCTTAAAAAATGTAGATGGCTTTAAAGTTGGAAGGGTTGAAGTTCAGAAGGATCTAATCAAGATGCAGCTTTACTTCAAAAAGGAACCCCTTGATTTAGCCTTGAGCCTTATAGGTCGCCTTTAACTCTTTCTCGATTAGGGCCCAAGTCTCGGGCTTAAGGCTTGTTAGATAGTTAAAGTGAAGGCTGGTGTTGTCTTCATGATAGCTGACATCCTTTAAGAGACTAAAGAGGGCAAACTTCAAAAGCCTTTCCTTGGTTGGAACTTCGAAGCGAAGATAAAAGACTAATGTATCTTCTGCGATGTTGATCCGTCCTTTGGTGGTAACACAAGCTCCTGAACGGGAAAGGTCCTTCAATATCCCAGTTAGAAAGACCCTCTGCATATGCTTTTTGAACTCCTCATCTATCATCGACCTTTCATCAAGCACTAAATCATACACATAAACCTCCTTCTTTGATATAAAATCTACCTCCGAAGAAAAGTTTGTCACTCTCATTAGATAATAATAATCATTTTGTAAAAGTTTATTCACGTAAGCTGGTGGTATGAATGAAAGGAAGGACGGGATAGGCTTTGGCATTGAAAGCCTTGGTTCGCTTCGAGGGTCAAGAACGGAAACAATGTAGTTTTGACCCTCTTCCT
>CAZJUD010000086.1:0-2531 GCA_964549125.1 uncultured Caldimicrobium sp. | reverse complement strand
TGGCTCATATCCACGGGGTGGGGGGTTCGAGCCCCTCCGCCGCCATTAAAAAAGGAGGTAGTTGGATGAAGGATAAAGTAGAGGTAAAAAAGGTGGTTTCTAAATCTGAGGCAGCAAAGATTTTAAGGGAGATTGCCGATCAAGTTGAGGCTGGTCAAGTTAAGGTAGGGGAAGTAGCTGTTAGCTTACCTGATAGTTTTGAATGCGAATTAGAGTACAAGGTAAAGGAAGGTAAGCACCAGATTGAAGTTGAGTTTGAGTGGAGGGAGTAGATTTTACATACTGGCGGCGTAGCCAAGCGGTAAGGCGACGGCCTGCAAAGCCGTGAATCCGGGGTTCGAATCCCCGCGCCGCCTCATTCTTTATAAAATGTACCGTCTAAAAGTATCCGATTATTTCTCTTCAGCCCACTTTCTTAGAAATTATCAAGGAAAGTGTGAAAACCTTCACGGGCATAACTGGAAGGTTGAGCTTATTGTGGAAGGCGAAAAGTTGAACGAAATCGAGATTCTTATAGATTTTAAAGATTTAAAAGAAATACTAAAAGAAATATTAGCCGAATTAGACCATCGCTTAATAAACGACCATCCTTATTTTAAGGAGAGAAATCCTTCTTCGGAAAACCTGGCACGGTTTATTTTCGAAAGGGCAAAAAATAAGCTTTCAACCTATAACGGAGTCAAGGTCAAAGAAGTTGCTGTATACGAGACCGAAAAGGCTTGTGCCATCTATTCTGAAGAGTGAAGCTTAAACTCTCAGAAATCTTCTTTTCTATTCAAGGTGAGGGACCTCTTGTTGGCATGCCTTCACTCTTTTTTAGACTTTATGGATGCAATCTAAGATGCAGCTGGTGCGACACACCCTATGCTCGAGAGCCTCATCCTTTTTTTGAAAAGGAAGTGGAGGAGCTAATCCAATACTGGAGGGAAAATTTCTCTCGTATACCTTATGTGGTGTTGACGGGTGGAGAGCCTCTTATGCAAGAAGGAGCTATTCTTCTTTTGGAGGCTCTTGTATTTCATGGGGCGAAGCCACTCCTTGAAACAAACGGAAGCCTCCCTTTAAAGGATGTGCCTAAGGAGGTGCTCATAGTTATGGACCTAAAGCCCCCTTCATCAGGGATGGAAGAATTTAACTTGTACGAGAATTTACATTATTTAACGCTAAAAGATGCTGTAAAGTTTGTCTTAAAGGATAAAAAAGACTTTGATTGGGCGATAGATACTATTATAAAATGGCGTTTGTTAGAAAAAACGCAGGTCTTTTTCTCTCCTGCTCATCCCTTTATGTCAGCTTCTCACCTTGCAGGCTTGATCCTTGAGACAAGGCTCCCCATACGCTTACAGGTTCAACTCCATAAGATGTTGGGTTTGAAATAGTATTTATAGTTAAAACTTTTTAGTGTATAATAAAAATATGAACCCTCAAAAGACTAATCCCAAGTCTGTTGAGCCAGTCCCTGCTGAGCTTGAAAGGGTTGATGAGATAAAAGACTTGCTATTGCCCATACCTTTGGCTGAGGATGAGGTTGAATCTAAACTTCCGGCAAAGTTTGACCCTTTACAAAAGTATCTTCAAGAGATCAGCAAGTATCCACTTTTAAGTAGAGAGGAAGAGGAAGCCATTGCTAAAGCCTATTATGAAACTAAGGACCCAAAGCTTGCCTACAAGCTTGTAGTTTCAAATCTCAGGCTTGTTGTTAAAATAGCTCTTGAGTTTCAAAAGTTTTGGTCCTACAACTTTCTTGATCTAATTCAAGAGGGTAACCTTGGGCTAATTCAGGCAGTTAAGAAGTTTGACCCGTATAAGGGGGTTAAGTTTTCCTACTATGCTTCCTTTTGGATCAAGGCTTACATTCTTAAATACATAATGGATAACTGGAAGCTTGTTAAAATGGGGACAACTCAGGCTCAAAGGAAGCTTTTTTACCGCTTGAGAAAAGAGAAAGAGAAGCTTGCTGCCCTTGGTTTTGAGCCAACACCTAAGGCTATAGCAGAAAGTTTAGGGGTTAAGGAAAAGGAAGTTGAAGAAATGGAAATGAGAATGAGCCAGATGGATGTCAGCCTTGATGCCCCGATAGCTCCAGACTCTGAAGATACACTCAGTAACTTTTTAAAGGATACAAGACCAACCCCTGAAGAGCAATACGCAAGGGAAGAGGTCCTAACTAAATTTAAAAAGCTTCTTAAAGAATTTTCCAATCAACTTTCCGGCAAAGATTATGTAGTCTTTTACGAACGGCTTTTGGCTGAAGAACCAAAGACTTTGAACGAACTTTCACAGAAGCTTGGCATCTCAAAGGAAAGGATTAGACAGATAGAAGAGAAGCTTATCAAAAAGCTAAGAAAATTTCTTCAGGAGAAACTACCAGATGCCATGTACTTTCATCTTGCGCTTCCTTCAAAGGATTAGTTTAGTCTTATGCTCAAGCTTAGCACTCCTTTTTTTCTTTATCTTCGTTAGCTCTGCAGTAGCTTTTAAATTTTATGATAACCTTACTAAATCTTACTATTATTTTCTTTTGGCCAATA
>CAZJUD010000085.1:0-8914 GCA_964549125.1 uncultured Caldimicrobium sp. | reverse complement strand
AGAATTCGGTCGATAATTTTTCTGAAGAGGTGGGAATAGAAGCCGAGGCTTCAGCCTGTGAACCAGTTTTCCCACCGGTCGCAGATAGCGAGGAACTCTCTACATCTTCCTTTTTTAGCTTTGCTAAACGATCTTGTAAGTAGTTTAACTCTTCTTCAGTAAGGGTTTGCTCTATATCTTTATTTTTTTCTTGTTTTAATGCTTGAATTTTTCGTTTTAAAAATTCTTCTTCCTTTTTAGTGATAATATTCTCTTTTTTAGTCATTCTTTGAGGAATTTTGTCTTCTTTTATAAGGTTCTTTAGAGGTTTTTCTTCTTCTGGTTGAGTTTGTGCGTTGTCCGCTGAATATGGGATGAATGACAGATCTTTGGAAACTATTTTTTTATCTTGCATCTCAAGAAGTAAGACTTTGACTTCCTCTTGCTTTTTATTCTTAATAGTATAGGCAGAAAAAAAGATAAAGGTTAAGAATAGGAGATGAATGACTAAGGAAAATCCTGCAGATAGAAGGGCCTGCATTTCATTCAGGGATCGTTAGCAAGCCTACTTGAGTAAAACCTGCTCTTTTTACCTCAGAAAGAACTTTTGCAACGTGCTCGTAGGTTACCTCTCTGTCTGCCTCAATCTGAACTTCTTTAACCATGCCTCTTTCTTTTGCCTCTGTAAGCCAAGCTGAGAGCCTATCAAAACTAATAAGCTCGCCTGAGACCTTTATCATGCCGTCTTTAAAGATGGTAATTCTTAAGGGCTCAGCTTCCTGCCTACTAAGAGGAGAGTCCTTTGTTTGAGGAAGATTTACCTCGATGCCAGCTGTCATCAAAGGTGCTGTAATCATAAAAATTATCAAAATTACAAGGACGATATCAACAAGAGGAATAATGTTTATCTCAGCTTGCGGTTCGCGAACTAACCTCATGTTAAAACCTAAAGTTTTCTTCTTTAAGCAATTCGTCTCTTATGTAGAGAAGCCCTCTTTCTAAAAGTTTCTCGGCTGAGAGGTCTGATTCTCCTTTTGTAAAGGCAGGGTGCCCCTCCTCTTTAATAACTTCTCTTAAGGTATCAAGGTCGTAGGCTAAAAGAAATATCTCTTCTAAAAGGTCGCCAGTTAAGGGGATATCCTTAATCTTTTGGCGATGCGAAACGATCTCCCCCCAGAGGTCGTTAAAGTAGATGTAGTGAGGTAGTAAACCCTGTTCCTCAAGATAGTTTTTGACAGTGATGGGGCGGTCTTCATAGTGTCCTTTACAATGAGTTTCTCTCCAGATTTTGAATACTTGGACCTTTTCCCCATTCTCAGCAATTGCAAAATATCGAACTAAGGGGTAGAACCTACAGGAGCTTGGACGTGCAGGATAAACCTTGCACCCCTCCTCTTTATCGAGGAAGGGGCAAGCATAATCGATGGGTAGCATGTTTATGGAAACCGTTGGTAGCTGAGTTACTTCTCCGATGTAAACTTCAGCATACTTTTCAACGAATTCCTCAGTAGTTAGTCCGAGATATGTCCTAAGCATTAGAAAATCATAAGGGGTTAATATTAGCTTCACATCATAACAACATTTGTTAAAGCAAACGATCCCTTTATAACATCTAAAGTTAAAAGAATCGTTTAGAGTTAAATCCTTAGGGTCTAAGACGATGTTGTAGTGGGGAATATGCATTATTCAGCAACCTCACCTTCTGTGAAAAATTTGGGCTTCTTTTCGTCTATAAGCTTAAACCGGTCCTTTAACTTTTCTAAAACCTTGGGAAGAGTGGTGTATTCCATTTCCTCTGGAGGTAGTCTATGGGGTTCAAATATACCTTGACGTCTTAAGAGATTAGCCATTAAGCTTGCTTCTTGTCTTGCATAATCAAAGGCAGGGTCATCGAAGAGGTCGTTAGGACCGATTAGTTGTCCTTCGCAGATTTGATAACCGGCAGCAATTACTCGAGGTGGTCCATCAAATCTTGTTGGCTTTGCCTGGGCAAAAGAGACTGGCATTAGGGGACCAACGTGCGAGCCTCTCATCCATCCCTCGACAAACCAAGGTCTTGCAAAGGGTTCAAGGGCTTCTCCTACTGCTGGGAAGCCGCTCTGGCATCTAACGATAAGAACAGGGTCATCCTTGCCCACATACCTTCCAGCCATAAGAGAGAGCTTCTGAGTTGAAGCCACGGCTGCTATTTCTCCATCCTTCTTGCGGTAGACTGCTCTAACACAATACCTGCTTGTTGCGCCGATAAATACCAAAAGGTCGTAAAGTTCTTCAGGGGCTTTAAGTTGAATAGACATGCCACTATAAACATCAAAAACTTCGAAGATAAAACCATCGTGCATGGAGGGGTCGATCACTAAGCCTGCAGTGTTCATCGGGTCGGCAAACATTTCATAAAGAGGAAGGTTCCAGGCGCTGGGTGAAGTTTTATCTGCAAAAAAGATGATCACTGGTTCGCTTTTCCTTTCGACGAATTCCATTTCCGCAACTCCAGGTCCCATCCCTTTAACATTTCCGGAGAAGGCGTCGCTGAGAAGGTCTTGCCCTGCACCATACATTTTTAGTTTCTTTGAGACTTCAGTGCCTGCAACAAAGGCATTCCAAGCAAGCTCATGGATGTCTGGAGAGTCAACTCCCTTGGTATGGGTCATAACTATGGCGATGTCGTCTCCGCAGGAAAGAACAGAAACATCGATTATTTTGCCGTCACCCTTGGCTTCTTCTACGACCTCTTTTACTCTCTGCAAAACTTCAGGATGCACCGAAGAATGACCGACATATCCTCCAATGTCTGCTTTAATCACAGATAGGGTTATCTTGCCCATAACACCCTCCTTTTGGAATACTTTCTTCTTTCCGAAAAGTATAATAATAATGAAAGATTTTAGCAAGACCAAAGGGGAATTAAATTCAAGATGAAAGAAGAAGAAAAGTTAGCTGTTGCCTTGAAGTATGAAGTAGAAAAGGGGACACCGGAGGTTGTAGCAAAGGGTAGGGGAAGACTGGCAGAGCTTATTTTACAGATAGCTCGGGAACACAACATACCAATAAAAGAAGACCATAAACTTGTAAAAGAGCTTTATAAACTTGAGCTTAACAAGCCCATCCCACCCGAGCTTTATTATGCTGTAGCAGCTGTTTTAGCCTGGGCTATAAGATTGAACAAACGGCTTCAAGATAAGGTTTTATCTCAAATCAAAAAGGGCGAATAAAATTTTCAGTTTAGCTCTTGTCAAACTCAAAAAAGAGTTTATAAAAGACCTTTAAACAATTTTTAGAATCTTTAGAACTTCATATCAACTTAAGGGGGTAGGCATGCGGATACTTGATGATAGGCTCTATTCTGAGAACCATCTTTGGGTAAAAAAGGAGAAGAAAAAGCAGGCTAAGATTGGGATTACTGACTTTTTCTCAGCAAAGGGAGAAGAGATCATAAACATAGACCTCCCAGAGGAGGGGGAAGAGTTTGAAAGGGAAGATATTTTTGGAAGTCTTGAAACAGTGGAAGAGGTATACGACCTTGCGATGCCAGTCTCTGGCACCGTTATTTCTGTGAATGAAAAAGTCTTAGATAATGTTGATATACTGAACGAAGACCCTTACGATGAAGGTTGGTTAATCAAAGTAGAGCTTTCCGACCCCTCAGAACTCGATGAGCTTCTTCCCCCTGAGGACTACGAGTTGAAAATTTCTAAAGAGTTTGAAGAAATAATACCAGAAAGGATAATCGAAGAGGAGGAATAAGTTGATAGCCTTTGTCTTCCCTGGGCAGGGCTCTCAATACATCGGAATGGGCAAAGATCTATTCGAAAATTACGAGGAAGTAAGGGCAATTTTTGAAGAGTCAGAAAAAATCACAGGAATTTCAGTTAAAACTTTATCCTTTGAAGGACCGTTAGCAGAACTAACAAAGACAGAAAATTTGCAAGTTTGCATAACAACTGTAAATATTGCTTGTTTTGAAGTAATTAAAAATCAATTTAGAGAAATTTTATCAAAGCTTCGGTTTTTAGCAGGGCACAGCTTAGGAGAGTTTAGCGCCCTTTATGCTGCTGGAGTTTTAAGTCTCGAGGATACTCTTTTAGCTGTAAGGGAACGCGGACGAGTGATGGGGGAAGTTGGGTCAAGTAAGCCCTCTGGAATGTATGCCGTCATCAATCTCCCTTTAGAAAAGCTTGAGGAGCTTGTGAAATCTGTGCCAGGGGTTGTAGTGATTTCAAATTTCAACTCTCCCAATCAATTTGTCATAAGCGGCGAAGAGCCTTATCTAACTGAAGTTGCTGAGAAGGCAAAGTCTCTTTCGTCAAAGGTTATAAAGCTTAAGGTAAGTGCAGGTTTCCATTCTCCTCTTATGGAAAGGGCGCAAAAGGTTTTCACCGAATTCTTAAAAACCTTGCATTGGTCTGACCCAAAGATCCCTTTTGTTAGCGCAGTAAGCGGAAAGGAAGAAACTTCAGCAACGAGTATCTTTGAACTGATGACCAAGCAGATTGTCTCTCCAGTTAAATGGATATCCGCCGTTGAGTATATGTATGAAAAAGGCGTAAGAATTTTCGTCGAGGTAGGACCAAAAAAGGTTCTTTGCGGTCTTATTTCTCAGATCTTAAAGGACAAAGAACATAGAGTTTACAATGTTGAGGATAGAGTGACTTTAGAACAATTTTCAAAAGAAGTTAAAGCTTTGTTATGAAGATTAAGGTCAACGAAGAAAGATGCAAAAGCTGTGGACTTTGTGTAGCTTTTTGTCCAAAGCAAGTCCTTGACATTTCTGACAAGAGAAACCTTCATGGGTACAAAGTAGTTTTTTTTAAGCATCCAGAAAAGTGTAACTTTTGTGGAATATGTTTTCTTATGTGTCCTGATGTGGTTTTTGAAAGGGTAGGGGATGAGGAATAGGGTTTTAATCAAAGGTGTTGAAGCTGTTGCTTACGGTGCCCTTGAAGGGGGTTGCGAGTGTTATTTTGGATATCCTATTACCCCCCAGAATGAAATTCCTGAGATAATGTCCGTTGAGTTACCCAAAAGAGGGGGAGTCTTTGTTCAAGCAGAAAGCGAAACTTCAGCCATCAACATGGTCCTTGGGGCGAGTGCTGTAGGCAAAAGGGCAATGACCAGCTCTTCAAGCCCGGGAATTTCTCTTATGAGTGAAGGATTTTCTTATCTTATAGCCCTTGAGCTGCCTTGCGTGATCGTAAATGTGATGAGGGGGGGACCGGGGCTTGGTGGGATCGAAGCCTCTCAAGGAGATTATTTTCAGGCGGTAAAGGCACCTGGTCATGGTTATGGCAGGTTTTTAGTTCTTGCTCCTGCAAGCTGTCAAGAAGCCTACGAACTTACAGCTAAAGCCTTTGAGCTTGCTGACAGGTATCGGAACCCGGTGATGATACTTATGGATGCTATCTTGGGGCAGATGAAAGAATCAACGGTATTGAAAAAGCTTAACATTAAAAGCACCCCCAAGGATGATTGGGCTTTAACTGGTGCTAAAGGAAGGGAATCTCGGGTCATAAAGAGCCTTTTTTTGGATTCCGCTGAGCTTGCTGAAAGGAACCTTAAATTAAAAAAGAAGTATGAACAAATGGAAAGGGAAGTTCGTTTTGAAAGCATTTTAGATGGGAGCGAGGAGGTCTTGGTTTGTGCCTTTGGTTCGATGGGAAGGCTAACTAAGGAAAGCGTCCTTAAACTTAGGGAAAAGGGCTATAAAGTAGGCTACTTTAGACCAATCACCCTTTTCCCCTTCCCCAAAAAGGCTCTATCAAGCATTTTTAAAAAAAACAGCTCCCTCAAGCAAATCCTCGTTGTAGAGCTAAACTGTGGGCAGATGGTTGAAGACGTCATGATCTCAGTTTGTGGAAAGGCTGAAGTAATATCAAAATTCTATCCTCCGAGCCTTCTTCCTTTCCCGGAAGATATTGAAAGGGAGATTAAAAGATGTCTAAGGAAAGTTTATTCCGTTTCCCCAAAAGCCTAAAAAGAACAATTTTCCATTACTGTCCAGGGTGTCATCATAGCCTTATTCATCGCATCCTTTGTGAGGTAATCGATGAGCTGAATATAAGGGAAAGAACAATTGGTATTGCCTCCATTGGATGTGCTTGTTTTATTTACAATTACATCGATGTAGACATGGTTGAAGCCCCGCACGGTCGATCCTGCTCAGCTGGAACTGGTATAAAACGGGCTCGCCCTGACCTTGTGGTCTTTACTTATCAAGGGGATGGTGATTTTGCAGCCATAGGACTTGGGGATAGCCTTCATGCAGCTTCTCGTGGTGAGCGGATTACTGCCATCATGATCAATAACACTGTGTATGGCATGACCGGAGGACAGGCATCTCCTACCACAGTTATCGGGCAGAAGACTACCACAACCCCTTTAGGACGGAAACCAGAGGAGCAGGGCTATCCTCTTAAGGTGGCAGAAATTTTGGCTAACTTTGAGGGGGTAGCTTATGCAGCAAGGGTTGCAGTTAACTCCCCTAAGAGGGTTATTGAAACAAAACGAGCTATAACCAAAGCCTTTTTAGCTCAACTTGAAGATAAAGGCTTTGGCTATGTAGAGGTGCTCTCAGCATGCCCCATAAACTGGAAGATGGACCCTGTTTCTGCATCAAATTACGTTGATAAATTAACAGAAATCTTCCCCCTTGGAGTGTTTAAGGAGACTTTTTGATGAAAGGGGCAAAAAATTTTAAGATTGAGATAATATTTTCAGGCTTTGGTGGACAAGGGATACTTTTTGCTGGAAACCTTTTTGCCTTAGCAGGAGTTTTGGCAGGGTATCATGCTACTTTTCTTCCAGTATACGGTCCTGAAATGAGGGGAGGAACCTGTAATTGCACAACCATTCTCTCCCAGACTGAAATTGCCTCTCCAGTAGTCAAGGAGCCTGATGTGTTAGTGCTATTAAATCTCCCGTCCTACCTGAAATTTATCCCAAGATTAAAAAGGAAGGGGATTGCCATTTTAAATTCAGACCTAATACCGGAAGAGGTAATTCTTAAAGACGAAAGGCTTAACCAGGGAAAAAGGCTCATAAAAGTTCCTATGAATTCTCTTTCAGAAAACATAGGATATCCTCAACTTGCAAACATGGTTGCGGTAGGTGCCCTTTGGACAATTCTTAAGCCCTTTGACAAAAAATACGTAGAAGAGGCTTTAAAAGAGATGCTAAAAGGGGGCAAAGAACGTCTCCTTGCCCCTAATTTAGAAGCCTTTAACTCTGGAATAAACTACTTAGCAAACTTATAGCTAACTTTCAAACCCTAAGAAGCCAACACCTTTTTTATCTCTTCAACAGAAAGCACCTTACCTTGGGACACTAAATTCCCATCAATCCAAAGGGCAGGAGTTTTAAAGACTCCATGAAGAGCAATCTGTTTTAAGTCTTTGACATGCTCAACTTGAGCTTCAATGTTCAACTCCTCTAAAGCCTTGATCACATTATCGTAAAGAGCTTCGCACTTTAAACAACCAGTTCCAAAAACTTTAATAACCTTCACTTTTACCCCCTCCTTTTTGTGTTTTATGGCTTAATAAATTTTATGTCTTAATAAATCCAAATATATAACCACTAAGGGAGCTTAAAAGCAATACTAAGGCTCCGTAGACTAAAGTCTTTTTAGTGCCCCAAATGCTTTTTAATACTAAAAGACTTGGTAAGCTTACGCTTGGTCCAGCTAAAAGAAGGGATAAGGCAGGACCATAGTTCATACCTGCTCCTAAGAGTCCTTGAAGTATTGGCACCTCAGTCAAGGTTGCAAAATACATCAGCACTCCAGTTAAACTGGCAAAAAGATTAGCCAAAATAGAATTTTCTCCCACAATTGAAGACACAAATGAAGAGGGAACTATGGCTTCATGCCCGGGTCTACCGAAAAAGAGCCCAGCTATAAACACACCAAGAAAAAGAAGAGGAAAGATCTGCTTTGCAAGAAGGTAAGTATTCTGGAACCATTCCGACAGTTCTCCTTTCCCTGTAGCAATGGCATAAGAAAATCCAAAAACTCCTACCAAAAAGGGAATTTCTTTTTCACTAAAAACGAAACAAGAAATTGTTACGGCAAACATGGTAAAAAGTATCTTCATTTTTGATACATTAAACCAAAAAATAAGCATAATTCCTAAGAGAATAGCTAAAAGAGCTAAGACCTGCCATTTTACTAAGTAAATAGTATAAGCTATACCTTCCTTAGCTCCCCAGGTAGCAAAGATTAAGATCCCAACTAAGGAGCCCATGAGGGCTAATCTTTTGTAAAGAGGGAGTGTTTCGCTTTCTTCTTCCACTTCAAGTGCCTCAAGCCTTCTTTTTTCTTCCTTTTTAAAAATAAAGCTCATGGTTATGCCGATGATAATACTTCCAAGAATAGCTCCTATAGCCCTTGCCAAGCCAAGGTCTAAGCCTAAGATTTTGGCGGTTAGGACGATGGCTAAAACATTTATGGCTGGTCCTGAAATGAGGAAGGTAGTTGCAGGTCCTATACCTGCCCCTCTGTAGTAAATCCCCGCAAATATAGGAAGTACAGTGCAGGAACAAACTGCCAGGATGGTTCCTGAAACGCTGGCTACGGAGTAGGAGAGAAGTTTTGGAGCGTTAGCCCCGAGATACTTCATTATTGAGGAAGAGGAGAGAAAGGTCGTTATTGCACCGGCTATAAAAAGGGCTGGTAAGAGGCAGAATATGACGTGTTCTTTTGCGTATTCGTGCGTCAAGTAAACGGCTTCCTTTAATCCTTGAAGAAGTCTCTCTTCAATAGGCAAAAAGTAGAAAAACAAAAAGATCAAAAAAGCAGAAACAATGTACTTTAGTTCCTTTTTAAGCATTATCCGCCTCCTTTGAAGCATGGATTTTCAAGTTCTGGGATAAAAATTGTGAATTTGGCGTGGTTTTAGTGGTGATCACATCGTATAAGCCTTGTTTTTTTGTTTCCTCAAGC
>CAZJUD010000084.1:0-3377 GCA_964549125.1 uncultured Caldimicrobium sp. | reverse complement strand
CCTCAGATAAAATACGGAGAGGACATATTGACGAGGCTTTATTTAGCAAGAAAGAGCGAAAAGCTTGAAGAGATAAGGCTTGAAACTTTAAAGGCTATAAACAAGGAGATAGAAAGGCTTAACGGAGAGAGTATTTACTATGTTTCTCTTTGTGGAAACACAGCGATGACCCATCTTTTGCTCGGTTTGCCAGTAAACTATTTAATACTTGAGCCCTATCCTCCAGTAGCCAAATGGTATGGTGTGTTTAGAGCCCTTGAGGTTGAGTTCAAGGTCAACCCTGAGGGACGGATTTTTATCTTCCCTTCAGCTGGTGCCTACTTTGGAGGAGACTTGATAGCTGGTCTTTTTTTTGTGGAGCTACACAAAAAAGAGGAGCCTTCTTTTTTTATAGATGTTGGGACAAACGCTGAGGTGGTGCTTGGAAATAGGGATTTTTTGCTTGCCTGTGCAGGGGCAGCTGGTCCGGCTCTTGAAGGTGGCATCTTCTCCTCAGGTTGCAAGGCAGAGCCCGGAGCTATCTACAAGGTCTCCTTAGACCGAACAGGCAATCAAGTTCACTTTGAGACGATTGCAGGGAAACAACCAAAATGCATTTGCGGTTCAGCCATCATCGACCTTATGGCTCAGTTGTTTAAAGAAGGGGTTCTGTCTCAAGAAGGAAAGCTGATAAAGGAGAGTTGGAGAGAGAGGGTCATCGAGACAGAGGAGGGCATGGCTTTTTTGGTCTATGAGGATGGACAAAATAAGATTTTGATTAAGGAGCCTGAAATCAAGGCTTTTATTAGGTCAAAGGGGGCTATGTTTTGCATTCTTAGTTTGCTCTGTGAAAAGTCAGGGCTTAGTTTTGAAGATGTAGAAAAGTTTTACTTTGCTGGAAGCTTTGGGGTAAACATCAATGTTTCTTCAGCGGTTATGCTTGGGATGCTTCCAGAATCAGCCTTGGATAAAGCAGAACCTGTTGGTAACTCAGCCGGTCTCGGAGCCCTAAAATTCTTAAAGCATGCTGATTTTGAAGAAATAAAAAGGATAGTTGACTGCATTACCTATCTTGAACTAAATACCGAGCCGAGGTTTATGGAACTTTTGACCGGTGCTTTGTTGATTCCTCATGTTAACTTAGACCTTTTTCCGAGGGTGAAATCCTTAATGGAGAGGAGTTGAGAGTATGTATCAAGCGGTTATCGTTGGTCGTCCTAATGTTGGAAAATCGACCCTGTTTAACACGCTAATTGGAGAGCGAAAGGCCATCGTTGAGCGAACGCCCGGGGTTACGAGGGATTTTTTGTTTGATTATGCTGAACTTGATGACGGATACGGAATAAGGCTCATCGACACAGGCGGTATAGAATGGGGGAGTGAGGATTTTTTCTCCCAGAAGATCTTTGAAATAGTAGATAAGCTTATCGAGGATGCTGACCTTGTGCTTTTTGTAGTTTCTGCTAAAGACGGTTTAACTGCCGGTGATGAAGTTATCGCAGATTATTTGCGAAAAAAGGGTAAAAAGGTTCTTTTAGTTGTGAATAAGGTTGACGGAAAAGATGAGGAAGCGAAGGCTTTGGAGTTTTTTCAGCTTGGTTTTGAGGATGTAGTTTTTGTGTCTGAAAGGGCTGCAAAAAACATAGGGCTTTTGAAGGAGAAACTCTTAGAATTTGCACAAGGTAGACTTGAGAAGATACCAGAAAAATCCTTTATCAAGATAGCGGTTTTTGGTAGGCCAAACGTGGGTAAAAGCACTTTGGTTAACAAGATAGTTGGTTTTGAAAGGATGATAGTTTCAGAAATTCCCGGCACAACGAGGGACTGCGTAGACATTCTCATAACTACTCCAGAGGGTAAGAATTTTCTCTTAATCGATACACCTGGCATAAGAAGGCGAGCACGGATTGACGAACGGGTTGAAAAGTTTAGCGTTGATAAGGCTTTGGATGTCCTAAAAAGGGTCGATGTCGTTCTGTTTATGATTACCGCTGAGGAGGGGTTGACCCATCAGGATAAAACTCTTTTGCGTCAGATTGCGATGAATTATCGTCCCTGTCTACTTCTTGTGAACAAGTGGGACCTCTTTGATGGAAAAAGAGAGGCAGGGAACGTCTTTCTTGAGCTTCTCAGGCATGAGCTGAAATTCATGGATTATGTCCCTTTACTTACCATTTCTGCAAAGACGGGAAGAAGGGTAGGAGAGATACTTCCGCTTGTTGAAGAACTTCACGAAGAGTTTAACCGAAGAATAGCAACTTCAAAGCTAAACGCCCTCCTTGAAGAAATCAAGACACAGTATTCCTTTACCATCTCAGGAAAGAGACTAAAGGTCTACTATGCCACTCAGGTTGAGGTCGCTCCTCCAACTTTCGTTGTCTTTGTAAACGTAAACCCTGAGACCATTCCAAGACATGTTCAGAAATTTTTTGAAAGAAGGTTTAGGGAGGTCCTTGGTTTTAAAAGCGTTCCTAT
The DNA here is from genome assembly GCA_964549125.1 of uncultured Caldimicrobium sp. GTDB lineage: Bacteria > Desulfobacterota > Thermodesulfobacteria > Thermodesulfobacteriales > Thermodesulfobacteriaceae > WYEG01. The sequence continues at coordinate 923 of CAZJUD010000084.1, read as the reverse complement.
AAAGCTTATCTTTCGGGAGAGGAGATAAAGTCTGGTTTAGTTTCAAGAGCTTGAGTAGGCTTAGGCTGAGGGTAGCGAACGGTAAGGGAGATTCTTCTGTTTCTTGGGTCGTAGGGGTTTTCAGGGAAGAGGGGTTTTGTGTCGGCATAGCCTACGACTTCAATTATTTTCTCTGGTGGGAAGCCGTTTTTCTCAAGCTCAAGCATGGCTGAGATGGCTCTTGCGGTAGACAATTCCCAATTGCCTATCTTTCCTCTACGAGTGGGGACGGCGTCTGTGTGCCCTTCTATGGATACTAACACATTCTCTCCTCGGAGCTCTTCGGCAATAACCTTTAAGATCTCTTTGGCTTCAGGCTCAGGTTCTGCACTACCGGGTTTAAAAAGAGGCTTATCCGCAAGGTCAACGATCTCGATCTTGACCACTCTTTCCTTAGTAGGTGTCTCGGTTACCTCAATTAGAACGTGCTCTTTTAAACCTTTAAGCCTGGTCTCGATTATCCTTCTAAAGCGGTCTCCAACGCCTTTTGCCTCAGGAAGTTCATGAGGTAAGGTTTGAACCTTCGGAGCTTCCATTCTCCCTGTGCGGTAAAATTCCATGAGCATGCTAATTCCTGCTTTGCTAAAGATGTTAAATCTTTTAAAGTAGGCGGCAACCTGAGCCTTGGTCTTAGGTTCCATGAGGGTTACAAGCCAAAGAAGAAGGAAAAAGGTCATCATTCCTGCAAGAAAGTCGGCATAGGCAACCTTCCAGGAACCTCCGTGATGTCCGCCTGCTATTTTTTTTACCCTTTTTACGATGATGGGTGGCGTTGACATTACCTTCTCTCTTTAAGCTTGGCTTCAAGCTCGGTAAAACTTGGTCTCAGGTGTGGTGGAATTGTCCTTCTTGCAAACTCAACCGCCATCTGAGGGGCGCCTCCT
>CAZJUD010000083.1:0-2062 GCA_964549125.1 uncultured Caldimicrobium sp. | reverse complement strand
AAGGGTCTCTTTCTTCTGTCGCCCTTAGCCGAAGCCCTGAGCGTCAACGAAGTGGCAGCGAAGGGTCTCTGAGGGCCTTGATGCTACCTTAAGATGGCAAGGTATGTTTGCAAGATTTTTCGAACAGCCTCAAACGAACTTGCATAAAAATAAAAGGGTATTATTATATCTTTACGGAAAATCCATCCAAGTCAAATTGCTCACAAGTCAATCCTTGGAAGGATCTTCCGAAAAAAATAATTTTATTGGAGGTTTTATGTATTCCAACTTTAACGACTTTGGTTTATCAACTGCTACCTTACGGGGGATTAAGTTTCTCAAATACGAAACCCCCACAGAGGTGCAAAGGATGGCCATTCCTCTTGCTTTGAGTGAGAAGGACTTAGTTGTTCAAGCCCAGACTGGGACAGGGAAAACCGCAGCCTTTGGGATACCCATTGTAGAGAAACTAAAGGCAGAAAGCAAAACCCCACAATGCCTTATCCTTGTTCCAACAAGGGAGCTTGCCCTTCAAGTAAGCGATGAACTTAGAGCCTTGGGCAAGTTTAAAAAGTTCTTTGTCCTCACCCTTTATGGTGGGAAGCCTTTAGGGCGCCAGATAGAATTTCTTCAAAAGGGGCTCTGCGACATTGTCGTTGGCACCCCAGGGAGAGTAAAGGACCTGCTAAACCGTGGGCATCTTAGGTTGAGAGATGTTAAAATCCTGGTCTTGGATGAGGCTGACAGGATGCTTGAGATGGGTTTTATCGAAGATATTGAGGAGATTATTTCTCATTGTCCAGAAGGAAGACAAACCCTGCTCTTTTCCGCAACCATACCAAAAGCTGTGCTCAGGTTAGCAGAACGTTTCTTAGCACCAAACTATGAAATAATAAAGATAAAGCCCGAAGAGCCAACTCTATCCACCATTTCCCAAGTTGTCTATCAAGTAAAAACAGAAAATAGGTTTGAAAGATTGAAAGAGATCTTAGAGCAAAATTCGGGAAAGACCATTATTTTTACCCCAACTAAGGCTGAAACAGATAGCCTTGCTGGTCTCTTAAGGAAGGAAGGCTTTTTAGCCCAGGCTTTGCACGGAGACCACTCTCAGAGAAAAAGGGAAACTGTGCTTCGGGGTTTTAGACAGGGAGATTTTAACATCCTTGTGGCTACTGATGTTGCCGCAAGAGGGCTTGACATCAAAGGAGTAGAATTGGTGATAAACTTTACAGTTCCAAGGGATGCAGATTCTTACATCCATCGTATAGGAAGGACAGGAAGAGCCGGAAAAACAGGAAAGGCTATCACCTTAGCCACTCCTCAGGATAAAAGATATTTAAAAACTATCCTTCAAAGGATAGGAGAAAACATCATTATCAATAAGTAAGGTATGCTGTCAAGTGGGAGGGAATCTCCCTCCCTAAATTTTTTATCTCTTGATTATCTTCAAAAATTCGTCCACCCTCAGGGCTGGCAAAGACATTAGCTCAACCGTCCCTCTTGAGCCAAGCTCGATTGACATCTTCATTATCGTCTCGTTATCTGGGGCTTCAACGATGTTTACAAAATCATATGGACCAAGAACAGCATACTGCTGAAGAACTTTTACCCCCATCTCCTCTAACTCTTTGTTGACCTCAAATATACGATGGGGCTTTTCTATGATCGTTTCCCTCCCTTTTTCAGTAAGCTTTGAAAGTATAATGTAGATGGGCATGGCAAACCTCCATAAGTTTTTTAAAATAATATTAAAAATAATCAACCAAAAATCAAGAGGAATTTTAAGATAGTGTCGTTATTATTTTGAAATATCATTAAAATGATCTCCTATAAAACCAATAGGAGGTCAGCTTCATGGGAAAAGCTCTATTCTCGGTCTCGAAGACATTAGGAGACCCTTCGGCCTTGCGGCCTCAGGGTGACAAAAAAGGGGCCTCAGGGCGACATGGTGGGAGGGTCGTCCTTGGGGGGGCGGATGCGACCGAAGGACCTCTGAGCGAAGCGAAGGATCTCAGAGGGAGCGTTAGCGACCGAAGGACCTCGGGGAGGCCCTTCGCAGCCCCTTGGCTACGCTCAGGGCTTC
>CAZJUD010000082.1:0-6851 GCA_964549125.1 uncultured Caldimicrobium sp. | reverse complement strand
ATGTTATACCCATCTTTGTCCCTCCTTTAAGGGAAAGGAAAGAGGACATCCCCATGTTAGCAGAATTTTTCCTGAGAAAGGTCTGTCAAAGGGAGGGTATTCCGATTAAAAGGTTTTCTCAGGATGTGATAGAACGTCTTTTGGAGTATAGCTTCCCTGGTAATGTGAGGGAGCTTGAGAACATGGTCGAAAGGATGGTTATTCTGACCGATGACGAAGTGATAAGCCTTGATAAGCTCCCCTATCCCATGGTTGAAAAACTAACAAAAGTTAAAGAAGATAATGAAGTAGCCCTTGACGAAAGGATTTTTCTCTCACCAAGCTATCAACTATCAGAAAGGCTCCTTACCTCCAATTTCAATCTTACCGAGTACCTAAAAGAGTTGGAAGTCTTTTATCTTAAAAAAGCCCTTGAGCTTTCGAAAGGCGTAAAGAGCAAGGCAGCAAAGCTACTTGGCTTAAACCGCACGACCTTTATAGAAAAGTTAAAACGCTACGGCATCCTTGACAAAAACTCGGCATAATTTTTGCTAATTCCTTTTTGGCTATGTTTAGAGCAAAAATCCTGATCATCCTTCTTTTCATTCTGACCATTACTTGGATGAACACTTTCGCTCAAAAGGAAGACCTAAGAAAGCTTCTTAAGGAAAAGCTACGAGGTCTTGAAGAAACAAGACCAACAATTCCCCAAGAAACAGTCATTCAGGAGATTATGAATGCTTACAAAGCAAAGGACTACGATAGGATTGTCCTTTTAGAGAAAAAATTATACAGGCTTGCGGAGCTAAAGCCTGAGGAGATGCTTGTCCTTGCTGAGGGCTTGTGGCTTGCTGGAGAGGCTGAACGAGCAATTGACTGGGCAAAAAGGGTTGCAAGCCTTCGAAGGGGCACTGTAGATGCCTGCAGGGCAAACTTTATCGTCCTCTCCTTTCTTTATTTCCTCGAAAGAACTAAGGAGGCAAGAAGTCTTAAGGAAGAGCTTAAAGAAGGATTCTGTGGAGAAACCTTAGGGACTGAAATTGCACTTCTTGAGTTTACCTACGAAGGAAAACCCTTTGAGGGAGATGCTGAAAGGGCAAAAAACCTCTTATCGAAGCCTCTTTATGCTCAGTTTAACTACTCATTTAAGAAGGGAAGGCTTGATCAAGCCGAAAAAAATGCCTACAGGTACTTTGCCTTAACAGGAGACTATAGTCAGGGCGGAGAATTTTTTTTTAAGCTTGCTGAGGCTTACTTAGCGAAAGGGGATACCGCTCTTGCCAAAAGCTACTATCAACTTGTTATAAGTGAGTGGGATTTAAGCAAGGAGTCCTTTCTATCAAAATTTCGTCTCTATCAGTTTGCCTATGAAAGAGCAAGGGGAAGAGAGCCTTTGCCTCAGAAAACATATGAGGACCTTCTTGGCTACATAACTCAGATAAAATCAAAGTATGGAAGCATGCCCATTGCCGAAGAAGCTTCAGCTCTTGAGTTTGAAATCTACTACGACCTAAAAAACTGGGAAAAGGCAAGAAGGTCGATAAAAGAATTCCTTTCTAAGTATCCTGAAAGCAAAAGAGTTGAAAGAGCAAAGGAACTCTACTGCAAAGTTATGCTTAGCTTGAGCAAAGACCTTTTAGAGAAGAAAAGATTGGGTGTGGCTCAAGCCTTGCTTACTGAGGATGAAGAGCTCTTGCAGGATACTCGGTGTGGAGAGCCTTTTTACCTTCTTGGTGAGACATACTTTCAGAATTTGGCTTACTCAGGAAGCCTTGCCCCCTACGCCAAAGCCCTTCTTTTTGAGGTTGATAGGGATACAAAAAGGGATGTTCTCTTAAAGCTTGCTTTTATCGCCTTCCAAAAGGGAGAAAAAGCTCTTTTTCAAGAGCTTTTTTCTCAACTTGAAAAAAAATATAAGCGGGAAGTTTCTGAAAGTCCCTACTATCTTTATCTTAAAGCCTATCAGATTTCAGCTTCAGACCTTAAAGGAGCTTTAAGCCTTTTTGAAAAGGTCCGTTTTTCACCCCTTCCTTCTTACCTAAAGGTTGATTTAATAAACCATATTTACAGGCAAGCTGTAGAAAGAGGAAACCTTGGTTTAGCTTACGACATCTTGAAACATCCTGCTTTTAACGCCAAAGAAAGGGATTATGTGCTGATTCTTTCGCTATCCTTTAACAGGGACCCAAAACTCTTTGAAGCCGTCTTTGCCGAAGCTTTAAAGAAGTATCCCGAAAGCCCAGGCATACTCTTAATCTCTGCCTTATATTATGAGAAGAAAGGAAATTTAAAGAAAAGCGCTGAAGCCTGGCAGAGGCTTTCTAAGCAGAATTCTGAACTTGCTAACCTTGGGCAGAGGCAAATAAAACTTGAAGAATTGTTCGATAGGGCAAGAGGTCTTGTCTACTAAATGAAGGGACGGATTTACCTTTGCGGAGAATCTTTAGAACTTAAGCTCCTGCGTGATAGCTTAGAAGAGCGTGGTTTAGAGGTAGAGTTAAAAAGTCTATCCCAGATTGAAGGCTTGGCAAAGGAAAATGCACCGGACGTCGTCGTTATCGAGGTTACCGATGACTTTAGCTCAAGTGTCCCAAAGTTAATCAATATCCTTAAGAGTTTAACCTCAAACGTTGTTTTTCTTGCAAACAAGATCTCGGTAGAGAAGGCAGTTGAACTGGTAAAGGCAGGTGCCTACGACCTTAAGCTTCTTTCTTCACCCCTTGAGTTAATCGAGCGCACTGTTCTTCTTGCCCTTGAAGACAAAAGGCTAATCCTTGAAGAGGAGGGCTTTTTAACCCAAGACCCAAGGCTTGTTGACATCATCAAAAGGCTTGAAGAGGTTGCTAAAACTGATGTCCCGATCCTTCTTGTAGGAGAATCTGGAACGGGTAAGGAGCTTTTAGCAAGGTTTGTCCATGCCAAAAGCAAAAGGAGGTTTGGTCCCTTTGTAGCCATAAACTGCGCTGCCCTTCCGGAGACTCTCCTTGAATCAGAGCTTTTTGGCTATGAAAAGGGAGCCTTCTCGGGTGCTAACTTTCGTAAAAAAGGAAAGATAGAGCTTGCCCATGGCGGAACCCTCCTACTTGATGAGATAACCGAAACAACCCCCCAATTTCAAAGTAAACTTTTACGGGTTATTCAGGAAAAGGAGGTTGACCGGCTTGGCGGCTACTATCCAATTAAGGTTGACTTCCGCCTCATCTCAACCACAAACAGGGACATTGAAAAGGCAGTAGCAGAAGGAAAGTTCCGCCAAGACCTCTACTTCCGAATAAACATTATCACAGTGAAAATCCCACCCCTTAGAGAGAGAAAGGGTGATGTCAAGCTATTGACAGAACACTTTACGGAAAAGTTTTCCCGAGTCTACAGGAAACCTGTTAAAGGTTTGACAGATAGAGCTTGGAGCTTCCTTATGAACTATCACTTCCCTGGCAATGTAAGGGAGTTAAAGAACATGATAGAGAGGGGTGTTTTAACCTGCGAGGGAGAGCTAATAGACCTTTCACACCTTGTTGACCCCTTTTCACCTGATTATTCTTTTGAACCCCCTTCTATGTTTCATTCAAAGTCTATTTCAGAACACCTTACAGGGCATCCGCAGCCTACTAAAGGTCAACCTTCTTCCCTTTACGGTCCTCCAGAGCAAAGCAAGGGGTCACCACACTCTGAAGGAGCTTCTAAAAAAACTGGCATGATTTTTGAAAATAAAGAAATTGAGATTAAGCCCCTTGATGAGCTTGAGAGGGAGGCGATATTGAAGGCTCTTAAATTAACGGGAGGCAATAAGGCTAAGGCGGCAGAGCTTCTTGGTATAACGGTTCGCACCATAAGGAATAAGCTAAAGCAGTATGAGGAGCTTGGTTTAATAAAGAGGGGGGAGTTTGGCGATGTGGGGTAGTTTGCAGAAGATGTTTAATCTTGGGCACATAGCCTTAAAGTTAAGGAGCTTAAAACACAATCTGATTGCCAGCAACATTGCAAACGTTGATACCCCTGGCTACCGTAGACAGGATATACCTTTTGATAAGGTGATGCAAACTTACTTAACCCAAGAGAAGATGCTTAAGACAACCCATCCAAAGCATCGCCCTTTTAGGACGAGGGACCTTGGCGAACTACTTTCAACCTATCAGCCGAAGGACCTTGGAACGCCAAACAATGTCTCTTTGGAAGAGGAGATGACCGCTATGGTTGAAAACCAGCTCCTCTATGAGGCTACGGTTCAGGCTTTAGTTAAGGAGCTTGAAAGACTAAAGGAGATAATCTCTGAAGGAGGTAGGTAAAGATGAACATCCTGGCAGCAGGAAGAATAGCAAGGACTGGGCTTATAGCTCAGAGGACAAGGCTTAATGTTACAGCCACAAACATAGCCAATGCCCATGTGACAAGGACGTTAGAAGGTGGTCCCTACCGAGCAAAGAATGTTGTCCTTCGTGCCGTTCCTTTAGTCCCGGGAAGCCCGCTTCGCAAGGTAGAGGTCTACGCCATAAAGGATGACCCTTCGCCCTTCAAGGAGGTTTACGACCCAGGCCATCCTGATGCCGATGCAAGAGGCATTGTCAAGTATCCGAACGTCGATGTCATAACCGAGATGGTTGAGCTCCTTTCTGCTGGAAGGGCTTATGAGGCAAACCTGAATGTCCTCACAACCTCAAAAAGTATGTTCTTGAAGACCCTTGACCTACTAAAATAAACTGGGAGGTTTAAGATATGAAGGTTAATCCTTTGGGATTGTCTACTTATCAAGCCCTTGAAGGGAAGAAAGGAAAGCCTAAGGAGTTTTTTGAAGTTATTTTAGAGAAGGTGAAGGAGGTTGATGCAAAAGAAAAGGAGGCGGAAAAGGCTATCCTTGACCTACTTTCGGGGAAGGAAGTCGACCCGGTTGAACTTTCGATGAAGATATCCCAGGCTGATGTCAGCATGAAGCTTCTTCTCAGGCTTAGGAATAAAGCCCTTGAAGCCTATCAAGAGATTATGAGAATGCAAATCTAAGTGAGGTAAGCTTGCCATGCCACCCTTAAACCCTCGGGAGGTCCTTACCCAAATAAAAGACTCTTGGGATAGGCTTTCAAGGAAGCAGAAGATTTTGCTCGTTGGTTCTGCCCTCGGCTTGACCATTTTTATCATCCTTGGGGTTTGGCTTTTTACCAAGCCTTCGTGGGGGCTTTTGTACAGAGGTCTTGATGAGGCGACAACTGGGCAGGTGGTTGAGTATCTAAAGGAAAAGAGGGTGCCATACAAGGTAGCACCCGATGGGGCTATCTATGTTCCTGAGGAGAAGGTCCCTGAGCTAAGGATGGAGGTAGCAAGCAAGGGACTTCTTGGCACAACGGGACCGGGATTTGAGCTTTTTGACCGGGATAAGATGGCAATGACGGAATTTCAGGAAAAGGTGACCTATCAGAGGGCTCTTGAGGGAGAGTTAGCTCGGACCATAATGGGCATAAAGGGAGTAAAAAGTGTGAGGGTTCATCTTGCCTTGCCTAAGGAGAGTTTGTTTATTGAAGAAGAAAAACCTGCCAAGGCAAGCGTCCTCATTGAACTAAAGCCAGGGCAAACCCTTACGAAGGAGCAAATAAAGGGTATTGTGAATTTAGTTAGCGGGGCAGTCCCTGGGCTTGACCCAAAGAATATAACCATCGTCGATGCCACCTCTGGGAAATACCTTAGCCTTGCTGAGAGTGAAGAGGAGATGACTTTGTCCCAACTTGCTTACAAAAGAAAGGTTGAAGCTGACCTAAAGTACAAGGTGGAAGAGCTTTTGAACTCGGCTCTTGGCATGGGGAAAGCTCAGGCTCAGGTTTCAGTTGAGATGTCTTTTGATAGGGAAAGCGTACAAGAAGAGACCTACGACCCAGAGGGTAGCGTTGTTGTGTCAGAGGATGCAGAGGAAGAAACTAAGCAGACTAAGACCCAGGAAGAAGGGGGTGTCCCTGGCGTAAAAGGGGCATTAACAGAAAAGTTTGAGGCTACAGAGACAGCTCCGCTTGCAGGTGAGGTCTACTCGAGAAAGAGGGTTGTTCGCAACTACGAGGTCAGTAAAAGGGTGAGGACCCTTGAAATAACACCAGGCGTGATTAAAAAAATAAGTGTAGCGGTTGTTGTTGACAAATCTGCCCTTAAAGATAATGCAACTGCAAGGCTTGAATGGATTGAGAATTTAGTTAAGGGTGCTGTTGGCTACAACGCCGATAGGGGAGATGAGGTAAAGGTTGAGGCTAAAGAATTTCCAAAGCCAGAGGTTGTAAAGCCAGGAATTATGGATTACTTGGCAAAGTTTGCCATACCCATTGGCATTCTCTTAGGGGTTCTTCTTGTCTACTTCTTGATTGTCCGACCAATCCTTAAGGGATTAAAACCGGCTCCTGCTCCTCTTCCAGCTGAAAGACCAGCAGTCTCCATTCCTCCTGAAGAAGCCTTGCCACCAGAGGAAGAAGAGCTAATGCCTAAGGAGATCGCCCTTGGCATCATAAGAAGTCAGCCTGAGAGAGCAGCTGCTCTTATTAAGAAATGGCTCCTTGAGGAGACCTTAGAAGAAAGGAAGAAAGCCTTGGCTGAGGCAAGATAAACCATGGCAAAGTTTGACCCAGAAAAGCTAACCGGTCCTCAGAAAGCTGCCATCTTCCTTATGCTTATGGGTGATGACTTTGCTTCAGAAGTTTATAAGCATTTGGATGAGGAAGACATAAAAAGGATTGGCGTTGAGATGGCAAAGATAGATTTTATACCCATTGAGGTGGCAAAGAAGGTTCTTGAAGAGGCAAACATTGAAGCTAAGGACCTCATTTCTAACCTCAACCTTTCTCCTGATGAATTTTTGAAAAAATCCCTGATAGAGGCTTATGGAGAGAAGGGTAAACAGCTTTAGT
>CAZJUD010000081.1:0-3263 GCA_964549125.1 uncultured Caldimicrobium sp. | reverse complement strand
AATGCCAATGAGTAAACCGGTCGGAGATAGGTAGTCTTAAGTCCCTTACCTTTCTATCCTAAAAGCTTAACCATGAGTTATTAAGAAGTAAAAGATTTCGTGCCCTATGCCGTTTTACAAAAAATGTCACCAGAGTTTGTGTTTTGCTGTTTCTTGCTAAGAGTTTGGGGATGAAGGTGCAGGTTGTTAGGCATTAGAATTTGTTGTCAGACAAAACTCCAAAGGTCCGCCTTAAATGTTCCACGTGGAACAAAAAGTCCTTTTAGCTATTCCCACCCAAATTTTGGTAAACAGACCCTGCTATGTTGCCTATACTTTGGAGCTAAAGTTCCGGAGGACCTCATCTCAAGCTTTTGCAACCCATCCATGGGTTTTTTAGGTGTAGCCTAAGGATCCCCCTTGTCAAAATCTTCTTTCTTTGGCATTATGAATAAAAAATTGAATAAAAAAATATTATTAAACGGAGGAGACTATGGGCTATAGGGCAGAATACTTAAAGGGCTCGATCGTTGCTTTGGTCACCCCCTTTAAGGATGGAAAAATAGATGAAGAATCCTTTCGGAACTTAGTCAAATGGCATTTAAAATCTGGAACCCATGGGATTTTAGTATCAGGAACAACAGGAGAATCTGCAACTCTAACGAAGGAGGAGAAAAAGAGGCTCCTTGAGATAGCTTTAGAAGAAGCCAAAGGGACGGTTCCTATTATTGCCGGCACAGGCACAAACGACACCGCAAAGGCTTTAGAATTAACAAAGATGGCAGAAGAGCTGGGAGCAGATGCCGCTTTAATAGTCACTCCCTACTACAACAAGCCAACCCAAAACGGTCTTTACGAGCACTACAAGCACATCGCTAAAAACAGCCGCATCCCCATCATCCTCTATAACGTACCAGGAAGAACCGGTGTTAACCTCCTTCCTGAAACAACGGCAAAGCTTGCCCAGGACTTCGAAAACATCGTAGCCATTAAAGAAGCCTGCGGAGACATGAAGCAGGTAACAGAGCTTATCCTTAAATGCCCGAAGGATTTCGTAGTGCTCTCAGGCGATGATTTTACTGCCTCATTCACAGTTTTGACCGGAGGAAGAGGGGTTATCTCTGTTGCCGCAAACATCATGCCAAAAGAAATGGCAGACTTAATGAATGCCTGCCTCTCTGGCGATGTGGAAAAGGCAAAAGAACTCCATTTATACCTTTATCCACTTTTCAAGGTCCTTTTCATAGAAACAAACCCTGTTCCTGCGAAAGAAGCCCTCTACCTTATGGGAATGATTAGCACACCTGAAGTAAGACTACCCCTTGCTCCACTTTCCGAAAACTCCTTCAATCAGCTAAAGAAGGTCCTAAGGGAACATTACAGGCTGGCTTAGTGTTAAATGGCATTTAAAACTCAGTTAGAGAAAGCTTTAAAAGAGAGCCCCTATTTTCAGGGTCTCTCTCAAGAACTTCTTTTAACCCTTAGCGAGGCTTCAGTGCTAAAAAGACTTGACAAAGGAGAGCACCTTTTCTTCGAAGGGGAAAAGGCCCATGGCTTCTACTTTATTGTTGATGGGATGATGAAGCTCTACAAGCTTTCACCAAAAGGCAAAGAAAGTGTTATTCACATCTTTGGTCCTGGGGAGATCTTTGCTGAAATAGTCCTTGCTGGAAGCGAAACCTACCCTGTTAACGCTCAAGCCTTGACAGATGCCACGCTTGCCTTCTTCCCCAAGTCAAACCTCTTGAACCTCTTAAAAAGAAATCCTGATTTTGGGCTAAGCCTTATCGGACTTCTTTGTATACGCTTAAAAAACCTCCTTAAGACTATTGAAAATTTAACTCTAAAGGAGGCTCAAGAAAGGCTTATAGCTTACCTTTGGGAGCTAACAGAGGAAGGAAAAAAGGAAGAGTTTACTCTGTCCATTCCTAAGTCCCAGCTTGCCCTCCTCCTTGGGATAACTCCAGAGACTTTATCCCGTTTACTCCAAAAACTAAAGGAAGAAGACATCATTGCAGTAGAGGGAAAGAGGGTAAAGATTAAGGATATGGCAAAGCTAAGAAGCCACCTATCTTAATAAAGGATGGTCTATCTAAAACCCTTTGACCCTTGGGGCTCAAGTCTTTGCCTCTGCCCCCCAAAGTATAGTCTTCAGCCCTACACTGGATGCGGACACTCCTGCCTCTACTGCTATGCTCAAACATACATCAAAGACTTTAACTCCCCTCGGCCTAAAGGAGACTTCATAAGGATCGTTGAAAGGGATTTAGCAAAGCTTAAAGAAGGCTCATTGATTAGCCTTTCAAACTCCTCAGACCCCTACCAACCCATCGAGGAAAAGTTTAAACTTACCCGTTCTTTTCTTGAGATGCTGAAAGGGAAAAAGATTAAGCTCCTTATCATCACAAAGTCACCTTTGGTCTTGAGGGATGTAGATGTTTTAAAAGTCTTAGACTGCGCAGTAAGCATAACTATAACCACCAAAAGCTTGGATAAGGTTCTTGAGCCTGGTGCATATAGAGCCGAAGACCGCATAAAGGCCCTCAAATCCTTAAAACAGGCTGGCATCCCAGTTATTGCCCGCATCGACCCAGTTCTTCCCATCCTAACAGAGGATGAAGCAAAGGATCTCGTGAAGGAACTAATAGATGTTGCTGACCACTTCGTCTTTTCAACCCTAAAGCTTAAAAAGCAAATCTTTAGAAGGCTTATTTCCGCCATTCCGAAGATAGAAAAGGATTATAAAAGTCTCTACTTTGAGAGAGGAATACACCTAAACGGTAGCTGGTATCTTCCATACGAGATGAGAGTAAAACTCCTTTTACCCCTTATTGAGATGGTTAAACGGAAAAAGAAAAGCTTCAGTCTTTGCCGCGAAGGCTTAGATTTTGGCGAAAAAGGTAAATGTGACGGAAGCTTTTTGATCAAGCCAAAGATGTTCCACGTGGAACCTAAATAATGTGATATTTCTATGGACGATCCGGAGACGACTTTACCGCGCCATAAGGCTTGCCAATGTAGGAATAAAAACTAAATTTGACTTTATGTAGCAGATAAACGCTCCCCAAGGTGCTTTTTTTATTTTTTGAGATGGGCTTCGCTAAGGATGACGAGATACTGTCATCTTCAACCTGCCCAATAGCTTGGATGGACAACCTATAGGAGATAACCATAGAGGCGGATAAAGTATTTACCTTTTTACAGGCACCACCATAAGGCTTACTCTTCATCTTCTAAGGCATACTTCTTTAACTTTCTCCAAAGGGTTGCTCGGTCTATCCCCA
>CAZJUD010000080.1:0-3071 GCA_964549125.1 uncultured Caldimicrobium sp. | reverse complement strand
CCATTATCTGTGCAGGAACCCCCACTTAGACTTAATTTTACTTCATAGCCTGACACTGTTGTATTTGATTTACAATTGGGAATGCTTGAACTATCTAGACCTGGTGTACTATTAGAACTAGGATTTTCAATGCAGTAGGTTGCTATGTCCAAGGCGCAACTCCTAACTACAGGTAAAGCGTAGCTTGTAACCCTTGCTTTTCTCTGGTACTTGAGGTACTGCGGGATGGCGATGCTTGCCAAGATGGCGATGATGGCAATGACGATCATCAACTCTACCAAAGTAAAACCAGAAGAACTACCTACCCCTTTTCTCATCGTAGACCTCCTTTTGCTTTTTTTTACATTATAACAAATAAACACAAGTTAAGTCAAGGGGAGTTTTTAACTTGCTTAATGAGAAGGATTAGGCTTCTTTCTTACTCTCCTTTGCCTTGGCAATTATTTTTTCAGCAACAAAAGGTGGAGCCTCTTCATAGTGAGAAAACCTGCTTTTAAAATAGCCACGACCGCCAGTAATCCCATTTAAAGAAATCACATACTCAAGCATTTCCGCAAGTGGGGCAAGGGCTCGAATTTTTGTTGACTTTCCTTCCTTGTCGATGCTTAGGACTCTTGCCCTTCGTGAGTTCAGATCACCTACCACATCACCCACAGTCTCATCCGGCACATAGATCTCGTATTCGTAGTAAGGCTCAAGGAGGACCGGGTTTGCCTGCTCCAAAGCCTTTTTAAAACAATGGAAGGCGGCGATCTTAAAGGCAAGGTCAGAGGAATCAACCTCGTGGGATTTACCGTCGTAGAACTGAACCTTTACGTCAACCACAGGATAGCCAGCAAGAAGCCCCTTTTCCATTGCCTCCCTTACTCCCTTTTCTACAGCAGGGACGAAGTTTCTGGGAACGTTCATGCCTGAAAGCGTTTCCACAAACTCAAAGCCCTTTCCTCGCTCCAACGGAAAGACATGAAAATGGACCTCGGCAAACTGTCCTCGTCCTCCAGTCTGCTTCTTGTGACGGTAGATGACTGCCTGAACCGGCTTTTTAATCGTCTCTCGGTAGGGCACAGTAGGGGTCTTCGTCCTTACCTTAACGCCGTATTTATCTCTCAAAACCTTTATGGCATGCTCTAAGTGCATTTGCCCGATGCCACCGATGAGAAGCTCCCTTGTCTCAGGATGGCGATAGAAGACAAGGGATGGGTCCTCTTCCTTTAGCTTTGCTATGGCTGAGCTAATCTTATCTTCATCAGCCTTGGTCTCTGGTATAAGGGCAAGGTAAAGCATAGGTTCCGGCATCTCTGGACTGGGAAGAAGGTGAGAAAGTGGCTTTGTGGAAAAGGTGTCTCCTGTTTTCAGACCTTCTACCTTGGGAAGGACAATTATTTCACCTGCCTTTCCTACCTTTGTTTGCTCAAGGCTGTCTCCTTTTATGGTAAAGAGCTGGGTATACTTTTCCTGCTTTCCTTCAGGGAGGAAGATTGCCTGGTCCGGGGAAAGCTCTCCTTTGAAAAGCCTTGCAAAGGAAAGCTTTCCAGCATAGGGGTCGTATAAAGTTTTAAAAACGAAGCCCAAGGGGGAAGCCTCTCTTTCTGGTTCGGCATCTTTTCCAGGTGCTAACTGGTAGAGATAATGAAGAAAGAGAGGAAGGTTTAACCCTGTAGAGGAGGAGCCAATAAAAACTGGAGCCACTTTAAGGCTTACCATACCCTCTTTAAGCCCATCTAAAATCTCTTCCGGAGAAAGCTCGCCTGTTTCTAAGTATTTTTCTATGTATTCGTCCTTTCCTTCTGCTGAGACTTCCATGAGGTTTTCCCGAAGGGTGGAAATTCTCTGTTCAGAGCCAGAGGGAAGAGTATCAAGATATCTCACCTTTTGACCTTCCGTTTTAAAGGATTTTCTCTCAATCAAATCTACGAAGCTTCCACCCTCAAACCCGTAGACCACGGGAGTTTGGATTATCTCAAGCTCATCCTGTAGGTCGCAGATGTTTTGAGCCCAGACAGATTTTTCGTGGTCTACTTTGTTAACAAAGACCACCATGGGAACACCTTCTTTTTTTGCATACCCAAAGAGCCGTTTAACGTGGTATTTGATAGGCTGAGTAGAATCAGAAACGAGAATAGCAAGGTCAGCTACCTTAAGCGCCCACAAGACCTCTCCTACAAAGTTTTCATCCCCTGGAGTATCAAGAAGATAGAAAGGCGTGTTTTGATAATTGAAACGGTAAAGTCTGAGCTCTGTAGTGGGCTCAAGCTTCGTGTTTTTTATCGGCTCTCCCAGCAGTTTACAAAGGCTTTGGGCAAGCTGGGTTTTCCCTGCCTGGGTTTGCCCAAGAAGTGCAATAACAATCGGTCTCATGGCACCCTCCTTTTTAGTTATCGCTTTATTTTTATATTTTATAAAATGCAAAAATCAGACAAGAGGGAATTTAGAGAATTTAGGATTTCCTTTTTTCAAGATACCTTCTCTTGAAAAAGTTTTTTTTCTGGTTTAATTTTCAAATAAAACTAACTAAAGGAGGATTTGAAATGGCTAAAGATTTTGAAGGTGCTTGGATCTGCTCTACTACAAACTGTGGTTATATCTATGTTCCTAGCAAAGGAGATAGAAAGGGCAAGATTCCTCCAGGAACTCCTTTTGAGGAGTTGCCTGAGGATTGGAAATGCCCAGTTTGTGGTGCAAGCAAAAAAGCCTTCAGACCAATGCAGGAGGTTGAGAAGGAAAGTTCAACTTAGTCCATTCGATACATTGGTTTGCCGCAGCAGATAGCATTTGGAGAGGTTTCTGGATACTCTTCCATCCTGTTACATACCATACATACATACCGAATCTTATTAGTGCTGGTATAGGGATTTGATTTTGCCTTAAGCCCCTCAACGTAGAATTGTGCAGACTCACTTACACCAGGAACAAAATGCCCAAGAGGCAAAAGCTTTCTGTTCTCCGTTTCACACATTCCGATAACTTTCCACAGATGGTCAAGGTCTTTAATCTCTTCTTGAGTTTCCGGAATAAAATGGATGATAGCTCCGTCAATTTTTATTTTCATAGGCACCTCCTGCAAAGCTAAT
>CAZJUD010000079.1:0-15069 GCA_964549125.1 uncultured Caldimicrobium sp. | reverse complement strand
CCTGCTACAAAAGCCTGGAGATTCTACACATCGATTGAGATAGACCTTGCCATGGATGGCTTCTATGACATCAAGAAGGGTTATCTCCTCGGGTTTCTTTTTAAGCTTGTATCCCCCACCCCTACCTTTCTGGACGTAAACTAAGTCCGCAATCTCAAGCATCTGCCCAATCCTTGAGAGTAAGCTAAGCGGTATGTCTACCCTCTCAGCTAACTCCTTTCTACTAACAACCTTCCCCTCCTTTTGAGAGAGGTAAAGAACCATCCTTATGGCATAATCCTCAATCAGCCCTATTTCCATTATGCTTTCCTTTGTAGAAAAAGTTTTCTTAATAAGCTTACATTTATTAAGATTATCCAAAGTTTAAATTTGTCAAGAGTCAATTTTGACTATTTTAAAAAGCGCCCACACCTTCGTGCTAAGCGAAGGCAAGGCACATCCATTAAGGCATATCCATTAGATGAGCCTCCGTTTACGCTTGTGCTGACAAAAAGGTCACTAAAAAATGTAGGCAAGGCTTGGACAAAAATTTTTGAACTAGCCTTAGGGAGAATTTTTAAAGGTTTAGAAGGATAGACTGTTATAATAAATTCAAAAGCTTTTGATAAAGGGTTTCACCAATGTCTTCCTTATCTACGAGAAGGTTTAAAATTTTGACATCCTTCCGCTTATAATACTCAACTAACGGAATGTTTCTTTCAAAAAACCAAGCTAATTTTTTAGCCACAAGCTGAGGGGTATCATCTGTCCTCCCTTTTCTATCACCAGCTGGGTCGTTTTTAAGCCTATAATCCAAAACCTCAAAAGTAGCGCTAAGATTTATCACCCCAATTATGTCCACATGGCTGTCTATGAATTCTGCCTGCTTTAAGTCCCTCGGAAAACCGTTTAAAGCAATGAGCTCGCCCTCTTTATATCTCCTTGTCCTAATGAATTCATTTATAGTCTCTAAGAAGATAAAATACTCTTCAGGGTTTAAAAGCCTGCCTTCAGATAAAATGGACCTAATGAGGTCCACGATATCCTGCCTTACCTTTGTTTGAGTTGACGCAATCTTTCGCAGCTCCTCACCGAAATCAAAATGATGAACTCGAAGACCTTGAAGACCTTTCTCTTCCAAAAGCCTACCAAGCGGAGTTTTTCCTACTCCTGTTGGTCCAACTAAAAGAAGGGCTTTTATCCTGTTTTTTTCGTCCATAGTTTATCTTCTGCTTCTCATTCAGGTAGTATGGCTTTAACAAAAGACTCTTTGTCAAAGGGTAAAAGGTCTTCTGGCTTTTCTCCAAGACCAATAAACCTTATAGGAAGCTTAAACTTATGCGATACAGCAAAGGCAACTCCACCCTTTGCTGTCCCGTCCATCTTGGTAAGGATTACGCTATGGATGGGTATAGCTTTAAGAAAGCTTTCTGCTTGGGAGATGGCGTTCTGACCTGTGTTAGCATCAAGGACGAGAATGTTTTCATAGCCTTCCTGAGGAATAAACTTCTCTATAACTCTTGCCATCTTTTTTAGCTCTTCCATGAGGTTGTATTTAGTATGGAGCCTTCCCGCAGTATCTATGAGTACAAGCTCAAAGCCTTCTTTAATAGCCCTGTCTAACCCTTGATAGATTACAGAGGCTGGGTCTGCCCCCTCCTTTTGCGCATAAACCGAAACTCCCACCCTTTCGCCCCACTTTTGTAACTGTTCTATGGCTCCAGCTCGGAAGGTATCCCCAGCAATCATTAAAACCTTGTAGCCACCATCCTTAAAGTTTTTTGCAAGCTTGCCAATGGTTGTGGTCTTACCTACACCGTTTACCCCTAAGAAAAAGAGGACTGCAGGGCTACCTTGAGGTGGAAAAGGTCTTATCGGGTCAACTAAAAGATTGAGTAAGCCTTCTCTTAAACGATTCTTTAATTCCTTTGAGGTTATGCTCTTTCCGAGGCTCAAATCCTTTTTAATTGGCTCAAGAAGAGCAAGGGTAGTCTCTACTCCAAGGTCAGAAAGGATAAGCCTCTCCTCAATCTCGTCGAGGTCTGCTTGGGTGATGAGCCTATCAACCTCAAAGACCTCGGCTAAAGCCTTCCCCAACTTTTCTTTAGTTTTGCTTAAACCCTCTTTGAACCGAGAAAAGAGGGTCTTTTTCTCCTCAAAGAGGGGTTCTTTTTCTTGAGCTTTTGTTAAGTCGCTTGGAGGTTCCTTTGATTTTCGTTTAAAGATGTTGAACACTTGAGAAACCTTGATTATAAGTAAGATAGGTTTACGGAGGGGGAGGGATTCGAACCCCCGGAGGGAGAGCAAGCTCCCTCAACGGCTTTCAAGGCCGCCCCCTTCGTCCACTCGGGCACCCCTCCTAAATTTTAAAATATAATATGCCAGAAAAATTCTTCAACTTCAAACCATGCTGACCAAAATTCTTGCAAGCAGACCTTGGCCTTTTAAAGACTCGCAAGCAATCAATGGATCTCCTTCACATGTTCCTGAGGTTAAGCCGAAGGACCTTGCTGTTTCAAGATTTTTCCTCTGAAACCAAATATTTTTTGAAAAGCCTTCCTTAGGTAGCAAAGCTGAAGTATATTTGGCTTTGGTGATAAAGCCTAAAGGGAAAAGAAATGCTTTAATTTTTTTACGCAAAAAAATTATGAGAAACATGTAAAGTATGATGTTCAAAAAATTTTTACTTTTAAACATGCTTTTGAACATTCATTCTGAGGACTTATAAAATTACTTTTGACAACATTAAGGTCAGGTTTTATGAACAAAAAAGGTGGTTTTGTTCAAATCGCTACTTCTTTTTTTAATCTCTTTTTAATCTCTTTACTTACAAACTTTAAAAGATAAAATAAAAAATAATGAAAAGTAGGCTTCAGAAGATCTTTCAAAGAAGGTATGCCTTTCCAGAAGAACTTCTGTTAGAAAAGGTCTCTTTAGCTCAGGAAATTTTTGAAAATTACGGAGAGTATTTTTTTAAACTTAAAGACTTTATGGACCTTTTGAAAAATTACGAAAGGGCTATAGAGGTATCAAACAAGAGGATGGAAGAGTTTCAAAGCTTTAGCGAATGTTATGTTTGCACCGTCCTTGAAGGGAAGGGATGCTGCAAAGCAGGTCTTGAGAATGAAGCAACGGTTGCCATAATTATTTTAAATCTTTTGCTAAAAAAGGACCTGCCCAAAGAAAGGGAGGTGCAAGGGAGATGTTTCTTTGTTGGTCCCGTGGGTTGTAAGCTCTTTGCCAGGCCTTCTCTATGTCGGGAATTTTTTTGCCGAAGGCTGTTAGACACCTTTAAGCAGGATGAATACGTTTTAATCACCCAAGCCATTGCGGAGGAGTTAACTTTACAGGGTCTTTTAGTGAGGTATATTAAGAAGGAACTTGAGTTTTTGACTGGAGAATTCTTGTATGAGCTTGATATCACGGGTTATAGTTCACCAGGAGGTAAATGGTCATGAAAAGATTATATTTATACATGAGCCTAATCCTTAGCTTAGCTTTTTTTGGTTGTGCCAAAAAGGAAGCTCCGCCCATTCTTTCACCTTCAACCATACCACAACCATCAGAAAAGGTGTTTGAACCCTCAAAGAAAGAGGATGAGGAGAAAAGGGTTAGTTTAGAAGACCTTTTCAGAGAGCAGGATAAAAGGGAGCAGGATAAAAGGGAAGAGAAAAAGTTAGACCTTGAAACAATAAAGCTTTATGGAAGGGGCACTCCTCCTCTCTTTGCCATCTTCTTTGATTTTGATGACTACACCATAAGGTCTGACATGTGGGATAGGATAAGAAGCAACGCCAAGTTTTTACTTGAAAGAAAGGATGTTAGTATTGTCCTTGAAGGGAACTGTGATGAGAGGGGGACAAACGAGTATAATCTTGCCTTAGGGATGAAGAGAGCCCTTGAAGTTAAGAAGGCTTTAGTTAGGCTTGGTGTTGATGAGTTAAGGATCGATGTTATAAGCTTTGGAGAAGAGCGTCCTATCTGCACAGAACCCGAAGAATCTTGCTATGCTTTAAACAGAAGGGTAGACTTTGTAATCAAGCAGAAATAAACGGAAGGGGGATGAAGGGATGAAGAATTTCTTTAGAGTGAGCCTTTTAATTTTCGTCTTTAGCCTTTTAGGAATGAGGTTAGCCTATGCTCAATCTGATTTAAAGATTGCGGTTATAGACATTAAGAGGGTTGTTAACACCTCGAAGTATGGGCAAGAGGTTATGGAAAAACTTCAAAAGAAGTATGAAGAGCTTCAAGCAAAGCTTGAGGCCCGAGCAAAGGAGCTTGATGCCTTAAAAGAGGAGATAGAAAAGAAAGGAGCACTTTGGTCTCAAGAGGTAAGAGAAAAGAAACAACAGGAATTTCAAAAAAAATTAAGGGAATTTAGGACAATGCAGGAGGATGCTCAGCTTGAGATGCAGGAATTAGAAAAAAAGCTCCTTGACCCTGTCTTTAAAGAGCTTGAGAACTTAATCAAAGATTATGTTCAGAAAGAAAAGATCGACCTTATCCTTGAAAAGAACCAACCAGGCATCTACTACGCAAGCCCAAGGATAGACATATCACCTAAGGTTGTTGAGCTTTTTGATACCTACTACGAGACAACTAAAGGAAAAAAGGAGACACAAGCCTCTAAACCCTCTGACTCAAAAGGTAAAACGAAATAACCCTTGAGCCAAGCTTATCTTCTTGCTGATGTAGGGGGCACAAACGCTCGTTTTGCCTTAACTCCTCCAAAAGGGGGCTTAAACCTAAAAAGGGTTTTAACCCTAAAAAGTAAAGATTTTAGCGACTTTTTCTCCCTTCTTTCAGAAGCCTTATCTTTCTTTACCATTAAACCTCAGAATATCGTTGCCTGCATTGCCCTTGCTGGTCCTGTGATTAAGAGGAGGGCAAGGCTCACTAACCTTGGCTGGGAAATAGAAGAAAGGGAAATAAAAGCTAAAATTCCTTTTAAAAAGCTAATCTTAGTTAACGATTTACTTGCCGGTTCAGCCTCCTTAGTAAAGCTAAAAAGAAAGGACCTTAAAGTAATAAAAGAAGGAAGTGGTAACAAGGGAGTTGGTGTTACCGTTTTTTGTGGAACTGGTTTAGGAGTAGGGGTTTTAATAAAAGAAAAGCCTTTAACCATAATTCCAACCGAGGCCGGACATATTCTTTTTCAGGCATCATACAGCCTTGACTTAAAATTTTTAAATTTTTTACAAGAAAATGGAAAAGAGCTAAGCTATGAAGAGGTTTTATCGGGAAGGGGCCTTGAAAACATCTATGAATTTTTCCATGGAGAAAGGCTTTCTGCACCTATGATTACTGACCTTGCTAAAAAGAAGGATAATAAGGCAAGGGAGGTCCTTAAGGCTTATTTCAAGTATTTAGGAAGATTTTGCTCTCAGTTAGCCCTTTGCTATCTTCCTCTAAGGGGAATCTACCTTGGAGGGGGCGTCATCAAAGCAATAATAGATTTCCTTTTTGAGAAGGAGTATAAGTCCCTTTTTGTGGATAACTTCTTATCTTCAAAGAAGCTAAACTTTTTACTTAAAGAAATTCCTATCTATGCAATAGGGCATCCCTTTCCAGTTCTTTTAGGATGTAAAGCCATTCTTGAGGACCTTGAAGCTTGATTTTTCTTGTGTTTAGGTCAAGGTGCTCAAAGAGTATAAAAATAGGTTTTACCTTGGGCGGTAAAAAACTTAGCCTATCTGCCCATTCAACGACTATGATTGCCTCTTCTAAATTTTCCCAGAGACCAAGTTCTAAAGCCTCCTCTTCGCTTAACCGGTAGAGGTCAACATGAAAGATGGGATAGCGTCCCTCATAGATGTTGATGAGCGAAAAGGTTGGACTAACAACAAAGGTATCTTGAGGGACCTCAAGAGCCTCACAAAGTCCTTTGATGAAGGTTGTTTTACCTGATCCAAGGTCTCCATAGAGGAGAAGAAGCGTTCCCGGTCTAAGATGCTTGCCAAGATTTTTAGCAAGGTTTTCTGTTTCTTCAGGAGAGGTTGTGACGAATTCTATGCTAATTTGTTCTGACATTCGGTCCAAGGATTAGGAGATAAGCTCTATCCTTTTTAAGATACTGCTTTATAATTTGTTTCAATCTTTCGGCGTCGACTTTCTTAACTTCTTCCTCATACTTCTTCTGATAATCCCAGCCGAGACCAAGGACGTCGTTTAGAGCCATGTCTTCAGCTTTAGCGATATTGCTTTGAAGGGAAAGCCTATACCTTCCAAGGAGTCTATTTTTACCTCGCTCTATCTCCTCTTGAGTTAGACCTTCTAAGCTTATCATTTCCAAAATTTCAAAAAATCCAGCTACGGCTTGGTCTGTTTTCTCGGGGGAGCAGGCGATGTAGAAGGTAAAAATAGAAGCCTTAGGATACATGACAAGGAAGGAGGTGACTGCGTAGGCAAGAGACCGTTCATCCCTTAGGATCCTGAAAAGCCTGCTTTCCATGCCAGACAAAATACTGTTTAAGACTTCAATTGTCGGTCTTTCAGGGGAGAGAAGTCCTGGCAAAACAAAACCAAGAAGAACTTGGGTTTGAAAGCTCTCCTTGTGTGCTAACTTTTCTCCAGGCTTTGGTAGTAAGGGTTCAGGCTCTTCCTTTTTTTCCTCTTTTCTAAAAATTTCTCTTTCAAAGTATTTTTTAAGCTTTAGCTTTAGGTCTACAGGGTCAAAATCACCAACGACAACGAGAGTAGCTTGGTCAAGTCTTACAAAATCTTGATAAGCCTTCTTTAGGTCTTCACAGGTAAATTTTTGATAGAAGGTTTGTGAGCCTGCTTGGTTTAAGCCGTAGGGATGGTCTGGAAAGACAAACTCTAAGAATTCTTTTAAAGCAAGGGAAAGGGGCTGGTCTTCTTGCCGATGAAGCATAGAGAAAAGCTCAGGTTTTGCCTTTTCGCATTCTTCTTCACTAAAGCTTGGGTCAAAAAGGATTTCCGAAAAGAGCTCCAAGGTTTGGTCAAGGTTTTTGGATAAGCTTAGCGCCTTTAATCCAAAGGTGTTTCTTCCAGTGTAGCCAGCGATTGATGAGCCAAGGTTTTCTAAGGTTTGGGTAATTTCTTCAGCTGACCTTTTTTTTGTGCCCCTTGTCCAAACAAGGGTTAAGGCTTGGAAGAGACCATTGTTTTCCTTATTTTCAAACCTTACTCCCCCTGGAAAGACTAAGGCAAGACCAACGGTTGGAGTCTCTTTCTGGGGTTTTAAGATAACCTTTAAGTTGTTTTTAAGCCTAAAGACCTCAGCCTGCTCAAGAAGGACCTCCTTTTCTAATATCTTTCTTAATTCTTCTTCACCAAAGAGGACTTTCTCAGAGAGGAAGACCACCGTTAGTTTAGAAGGATTAAAGATCTTTTCTGCCAGCCTTTGTAAGTCCTCAGGGGTTGCCTTTTCAATTTTTTTGATGTACCAGTCAATGTCTTTGTATGAGCCTCTTATCAGTTCAAAGCTTGCAAGGTTTCTTGCAAGACCATCAGTTGATTCTTGACCGTAAATAAAGCTTGATAGAACCTGTGTTTTTGCCCGTCTTAATTCCTCCTCCGAGATGCCAAAGTGTTTTAGTTTTAGGATTTCTTTCAATGTTTCTCGTAAGAGGGGATGGAAATTTTGAGGGTCGGCTGTTCCTATAATTTCAAAAAGACCAGGACCAGAGGGGGTGAGAGCGCTTGCTGAGATGCTTTTTACAAGGTTTAGTTCCCTTTTTAACCGTAGGTAAAGCCTTGAGGTTTCACCACCGCCAAGGATCTCCGCTAACAGGTCAGCAAGCGGAGCATCATCCTCCTTCAGTGAAGGTGCAGGAAAAGAAAGGGCGAAGTACCCTTCTTTTACTTTTCTTTCAATCCAGGAAAGGGTTGGCTTTTCAACATAGGGCTCAGTAGGGAAGACAACCTGTTTGAGAGTTCTTTTTGGAAGGTTAGAAAAATACTTCTCCGAAAGTTTCAACACTTCATTGTAAGTTAGGTTTCCGACAATGACCAAAACCATGTTTTCTGGGGTGTAAAAGTGGTTAACAAAGTAGAAAAGGTCATCCCGGGTGAGCGAGCGGACTGTATGTTCAAAACCGATGATGGGTCTGCGGTAGGGATATTTTGTGTAAGAGTTCTTCATCAGCTCTTCGTAGAGGACGACATAGGGATTGTCAAGGCGCATCTTCATCTCTTCCACGACAACTTCTTTTTCCTTAGAAAGCTCATTTGGGTCAAAGATTGGGTGAAAGACTGCTTCAGAGAGGACATCAAGGGCAGTCTCAAAAACTTCCGTTGGTCCAGAGACATAGTAGCAGGTGTAGTCATAGGAGGTAAAGGCGTTGATATATCCTCCCTTTGCTTCTACCGCACCAGAGATCTCTTCAGGCTTCTTATGCTCCGTTCCTTTAAATATCATGTGCTCGATAAGATGGGTAATTCCAGCCACATCATCCCATTCGTAGTTGCTTCCTACCTTTACGCAGAGCTTGACTGTGACTACCCTTTCCCTCTGATAGGGTAAAAAGAGAACTTTTAATCCGGAAGAAAGGGTGTGAACTTTAACCTTTTGGGTTAAATCAAGGGAAGAAAAGGCAAAGTTTGGCTCCATAAGCACCCCCAGGATTAAAAAGAGAAAAATTTGAGCAAGAAAGGCTAATTTTTTCATTACTGTTTTAATTTAGAACCCATTGGACAATTTGACAAGATAATAGTAAAATTTTATTAACAAATTGAAGGTTTAATTTTGGGTTGGAGGTAGGCAATGCTCTTCAAAGATAAGAATTTAGTATGTTCCTCTTCCACAGGCTTCAAAAAATATGGTAAGGAACTCCTGGAAGGCTAATGGTCTATACTAACAGGATATTTCTTTTCTTCACTTTTCTTGGTGCTGTTCTTATTCCGCTTATTATCGTCGGAATATTGATTGTTTTTTTAAAAGAAGCAAGTTTAGCCATTCAGAAGTTTGGTTTTATTGACTTTGTTTTTTCTTCCGAGTGGGACCCTGTTTTTGAAAAGTTTGGTGCAGCCATCCCGTTAACCGGAACCATCATCGTTGCCTTTCTTTCCCTTATTTTAGCCGTTCCTTTTGCTTTAGGAATAGCTATCTTTGTTGTGGAAGTCTGTCCTGCATCCCTTAAGCAGACATTCCAACTTCTAATCGAGCTTTTAGCAGCTATTCCCAGTATCGTTTATGGAATGTGGGGGCTTTTTACTTTAGCCCCCATTATGGCAAAATACATTGAACCCCTTTTGCAGAGGGTCTTTACTCCAATCCCACTTATAGGAAAGCTTTTTGAGGGAACCCCTCTTGGAATAGACCTCTTTACTGCAAGCATAATGCTCAGCATCATGATCATACCCTTCACTGCTTCTGTTGCCATCGAATCTTTTTACCTTGTTCCTCGCGTTTTAAAGGAATCTGCCTATGGAATGGGTGCGACGAAGTGGGAAGTTATAAAGGATGTGATGTTCCCCTATTGTAAGATTGGTATTCTTGGCGGAATTGGTTTATCTTTAGGTCGAGCTCTTGGTGAGACGATGGCTGTTGCCTTTGTCCTGGGGAACATAAATTCTTTTCCCACCTCCCTTTTTTCTCCTACTACTACCGTTACGGTAAAGCTTGCAAACGAGTTTACCGAGGCAGATAAGGACATTCATCTATCATCCCTTTTCTATCTTGCTCTACTGTTATATATCTTAAGCCTGATTGTTATCGCCTGCTCTAAGTATCTTATTTTGAGGATTCGTTCGAGATGATTGAAAGGGAGATAAGAAAGAGGAAGTTGATAAGCAAGCTTGCCCTTTTAGCCGCATTCTTCTGTGCCATCTGGGGTCTTTTTTGGCTCTTCGTTATCCTTTTTGATGTTCTTCGGCATGGGCTATCATCTATCAACCTCTCACTTTTCTTAGAAGTTCCTACTCCACCGGGAGAACCTGGAGGAGGGCTAAAGCATGCCTTTATTGGGCATCTCTTGATAACTCTCGTTGCAGTGACCTTGGGTGTCCCCTTTGGAATTTTAGGTGGAACCTTTTTGGCTGAATACGGAAGAAACCTCAGGTTTTCCCGTTTTATTAGTTTCCTTGCCGATACCATGGTGAGCATTCCTGCTATTATTGTTGGGGCTTTTGTTTATGCTATTATGGTTAAGCCTTTTGGTCATTTTTCTGGATGGAGTGGAGGGGTAGCTTTAGCCATCATTATGCTTCCTGTTATCATTCGAACGACTGAGCAAATGCTTTCCCTTGTACCATGGACTTTGAGGGAGGCAGCTTTTGCTCTTGGCGCTCCCTATCATAAAGTAATCTGGCAAGTGCTCTATCCTTCGGTAAAGACAGGGCTCTTAACGGGCTGTCTATTAGCCATAGCTCGGATATCTGGTGAAGCAGCACCCCTTCTTTTTACCTCCTTCAACAACAATTTTCTTTCCTACGACATGAATGGACCTGTGGCTTCTTTAACTGTGACCATCTTTGTGTATGCTATGGGACCATATGAGGATTGGCATGGGAAAGCCTGGGGAGCAGCCTTGGTGGTCACTCTTGCCATACTTTTAATCAACCTTACAGCAAGGCTCATATTGAAAAAAGGAGGAAAAAATTGACGGTTGAGATTGAGGTAAAAAATCTTTTCTTCTACTACGCTGGAAACTCAACCCCTATGTTGAAAAACATAAATTTCCCTATCTATAAGCACAAGGTTACTGCACTGATCGGGCCAAGCGGTTGCGGAAAGACAACCCTTCTTCGTTGCTTTAACCGCATGCATGACCTCTATCCCGGAAACAGATACGAGGGAGAAATCCTTTTTAGAGGAAGAAACTTACTCTCTCCCCATGTGGACTTGATAGAATTAAGAACTAAAATTGGAATGGTCTTTCAGAAGCCAACTCCTTTTCCGATGAGCATATTTGATAATGTGGCATATGGCTTAAGACTTCGAGGGTTGAAAAACAAGAAAGAACTCGCAGAAAGGGTAGAAAAAGCCCTGCGTGAGGCTGCTCTCTGGGATGAGGTTAAAGATAAGTTAAAAGAAAACGCTCTATCTTTATCAGGGGGGCAACAGCAAAGGCTTTGCATAGCAAGAGCCATTGCGGTTGAACCAGAAGTCCTACTCTTTGATGAGCCAACTTCAGCCTTAGACCCTATTTCCACAGCCAAAATTGAAGACCTCATCGTTCAGCTTAAAAACAAAATAACCATCGTCATAGTTACCCATAATATGCAGCAGGCAGCAAGGATCTCAGATTTTACTGCCTTCATGTATTTGGGAGAGCTTGTGGAGTTTGGACCCACAGAAAAGATCTTCACCAATCCAGATAAGAAGCTCACCGAAGACTACATCACCGGTAGGTTTGGCTAACTCTTTGACTTAAATCAAGGTAGAAATTCCTTCGTAGTCTAATCTTAAAATCTAAAAGAGGTGAAAAGCTATGAGATGCCCTGGGCAGGATACGCGCTATTGGAAGGAAGATGCCATCTTTGAGGTTGAGTGTCCGCACTGTGGTGAACTTGTTGAATTTTTTAAGGACGATACCTCAAGAAAATGCCCACGCTGTAAGCGAGTGCTTGTCAATCCAAGAATGGACTTTGGCTGCGCCCTCTATTGCCAATATGCTGAGCTTTGCCTTGGTGAACTTCCAAAGGAGGTCTTGAGAGAAAGAGGGAACCTGCTTAAAGAGCGCATAGCTGCTGAGGTTGAAAAAAAGCTTCCTAAGGAGCTTTTTAAAGAAATCTCAATCTTAGCAAGAGAAATGGAAGAAAAGGTTAAAGAGGAGGGTAAAGCACCTGGCTTAAACCTTCTCCTCCTCTATTTTTACTATCTGCCAAAGGATGATTTAAGAGAAGTTGCTGAGAAGGTTCGATTAGCAGAGCCTATTCTTGATGACATAAGGCTAAAACTAAAGGAGCTAAAAGATGGACTAAACCCAAGGGAATTGTTTGAAGTTTTAACCTTAAAATCTTAAAAAAGGGGGTAATAAGAGATGGCGAAGGTTCTAAGGAAAATCATCGAGATCGATGAAGAACTTTGTAACGGCTGTGGTAAATGTGTGCTTGCCTGTCAAGAGGGAGCCATTGCTATCGTTGATGGAAAGGCGAGATTGATTAGCGAGGTCCTGTGTGATGGATTTGGTGCCTGTGTTGGTGAATGCCCAACAGGAGCTTTGCGTATCGTTGAGAGGGAGGCAGAGCCCTTTGATGAAAAGGCAGTAGAAGAACATCTGAACCGCATGAAGAAAAGCGGGCAGGCATTTCAACCTATGATGGCTTGCGGTTGCCCATCAACCCAAGTAAGAAGTTTTGAAGTAGAGGAAAAGCCTACACTTAAGCCTCAGGATATTCCATCCGCTCTTACCCATTGGCCGGTTCAGATAAGGCTTATCCCAACCAATGCCCCATTCTTGAAGGATGCCAAGCTTTTAGTGTGTGCCGACTGCGTTGCAGTAGCCTATCCAGAGTTGCATACTAAGCTTCTTCCTGAGAAAAAGGTCATGATAGGGTGTCCAAAGTTTGACCCAGCAGACCTTTACGTTGAAAAGTTTGCAGAAATCTTTAGCAAAGTGCCTCTGAAGTCTGTTGAGCTTGCCATAATGGAGGTCCCCTGTTGTCGAGGGCTCTTTTTTATTCTTGACCAAGCACGAAGGCTTGCCAACAAAGATTTTAAATTTAAAGTTCATACTGTAGGAGTAAAGGGTGAAATCCTCAGAACGGAGGACCTTTGATGGAATGGACTCCTGAGGCTGAAGCCTACCTTAAGAAAGTACCCTTTTTTGTGAGAAAAAAAGTAAAAAAAGAAGTAGAAAAATATCTTCAAGAAAAAGGAAAACTTAGGGTAACGCTTGAGGACCTTTTAGAGGCAAAGGAAGTTTTGCTTAATAAGATGTCTCAAGCAGAAAAAGGGTACGAAGTTTCTGGTTGCTTTGGCGTAGATTCCTGCCCCAATGCTATAACGTCTTCAAGCACTATCTTAACATCCTTAGAAAAAATTTTAGAAGAGGAACAATTAACTCAATTTCTAATCTCTAAGGTTGGTCCAAAGTTAAAGGCCCATCACAAATTTAAGGTCTGCTTAGCTGAGTGTCCAAACGCCTGCTCTCAGATCCACATCTGCGATTTTGCTTTACACGGGGTGGTTAAAATTTCTGTCAATAATCGGGCTTGCAGTTTTTGTGGTTCCTGCGTTGAGACCTGCGAAGAAGGAGCTATCGAGCTTACAGAATTTGGTCCAGTGATAAACGAAGAGCTATGCGTGGGATGTGGTCACTGTCTAAAAGTATGTCCAGAATCCGCATTATCTGAGGACTTTCGTGGATACAAGGTTTACTTGGGAGGGAAGCTCGGTAGACATCCTCGCTTGGCAACCTTCCTTGATTATTATAGAATGGAAGAGATTCCCATACTTTTGCGGAAAGTCATCCATCTTTACAAAAAACACAACCAAAAGGGAGAAAGGCTTGGAGCTATCATTGAGAGATTATCTTGGGAGGGATTTGTCAAGGAGCTTAAAGATTTAGTTTGAAACATCAAAGGCGTTTTCAGAGTCACTTGCAGGTTCCTTTTCTTGTCTTCCTCTTCTATACTCTTGAAAGTACTGTAAAATCTCGCCTTTTAGAACCCTTTTTGCTCCTACAAATCGAGCCTTGAAATAGGGTGCATCAAGGGAGTCGATGGCAAAGCCTTTTCTGTTTGACGAGACATGGACAAACTTGTTGTCTCCTATGTAGATCCCTACATGGGTAACTGGAGCACGTTTCGATGTTTTAAAGAAAACAAGGTCTCCCGGGATAAGCTCGTTTTTATCTACCTTCTGCCCCACAAGATACTGATGATAGGAGCTTCTCGGAAGTTTTATCCCAAGCTCACTATAAACTTTTTGAACAAAGGCTGAACAATCAAGCGCCCCGTTTCCCTCTCCTCCAAAACGGTACTTCACGTTGGCGTATTGTCTGCTAATCTCTAAAAATTTCTCCCTCAGAGCTTGAACATCGGCTGTTCCCAGGGTAAACTTCCCAAACTTTTCCGGCAAAGATTCCTCTTCTTTAAATATGGCTTTAGGCTCCACTAAACGAGCCTTCCCAAGGTGTTGGGTTGGAATTTTCAACTTCTGTCCCACTAAGATGATGTTATCCTCTAAACCGTTTAAAAGCTTTATCTCTTCTACAGATACCCCATACATTATGGATATTCTGTATAAAGTTTCCCCTTCTTTTACTGTATGAATAAAATAAGTAATGCTTGGAGTGCTTTTAAACATGTCTAAGGTATGGGGGAAAGAAAGCCTTATCTCCTCGCTCTTTTCTATCTTAACCAAAAGCTTTTGTCCAGGTTTTAGCTTTGAGGTCCTTATGTTGTTTAACCTTTTTATTTCCCCTGGCGTCGTATTATACCTTCGCGCTAAGCTTGCAAGGGTGTCACCTTTTTTAACTATGTGATATATCCTTCTCTCAGCCAAACGCTTTTCGGCTCTTTCATCCTTAGCCTCAGGTAGAGGCTTTTTTGGCTTCTCTTCAGCTTCCTGTCCCTTAGGGGGCTCCTTAGGTTTTTCGGTTGTTGTTTCTGTTGTAGTCTCAGTGTCTTTGGGTGTTTCAGGCTCCTTTGGCTCTTCTATGATTTTTGCTCTAACGGGAACCTTAAGGACCATACCTTCACGAAGGGTTAAATCTGTTAGCCCGTTTGCTTCAAGTATTTCTTTGACGCTCAAGCTATATTTTTTAGCAATGCTAAAAAGCGTTTCGTCCTTTGTTACCCTATGTTCGATGAATTGAACTTCTGTTGCATTAAAGAGGGATGCTTTCCTTTTTATAACCAACACCTGCCCCACTTTTAGCGCAGTGCTCGTTAAACCGTTTATTGCCATAAGTTCTTCTGTGCTTAAGCCAAACTTCTTAGCAATGCGATAAAGATTGTCTCCTTTTTTCACCTGATAAGTTACCACTCCCTCAAGGCTTGCAAAGTTTGAGGCTAAGTTAGGTTGGGCAAAAGTTTTGGGCTTAGCCTTTCGCTTAGTTGTTTTTTTAGCAGTCTTTCTTGATTTCGACTTGTCTGCTTTATTTGCCGCTAATACAGAAGAAGTTTGCTCAAAAAAGAAAATAGGTAAGAAAAGAAAAATAAATAAAAAAATATATA